>CAYFIG010000176.1:0-5028 GCA_964342905.1 uncultured bacterium | reverse complement strand
ACCCCAGCTTGGTCAGGTCCAGCTGGAGGGACTCCTTGTCCAGGATCCGCATGACCGTCTTCTCGCCGAACAGGGTGGGGAGCGTGGAGACGCGGAAGTCAATCTCGTGGTTGGCGTAGCGGAGCTTGATGCGGCCGTCCTGCGGGAGCCGGCGCTCGGAGATGTCCAGGTTGGCCATGATTTTAATGCGGGAGACAATGGCGGGTTCCAGCCGCTTTGGGGGGGTCATCATCTCGTGCAGGACCCCGTCGATCCTGAAGCGGACGCGGAAGACTTTTTCGTAGGGCTCGAGGTGGATGTCCGAGGCACCGCGCCGGATGGCGTCCACCAGGATCATGTTGACCAGCCTGACCACCGGGGCCTCATCCGCGGACTCCTTGAGCTCGATGACGTTCATTTTCGAGGAGATCTCTTCGCCCTCCACCACCTCCACGTCCATGGGCGCCTCTTCATCCATGGCCGTGATCATGTCGGTCAGGGTCGAGACCTCGGTGTCGTAGAGCCGGTCGATGGCCTGGCGGATGGCCCCCTGCGAGGCGACCACCGGCAACACCTGGAGGGTCGTCATGAAGGCGACGTCGTCGAGGGCGAAGACATTGGTGGGGTCCGCCATGGCCATGGTCAGGGTGTTGCCGGAGCGCTTGATCGGAAGCACCTCATACTTCTTTGCGATCTGGACCGGGATCAGCTTGACGACCTCAGGATCGATGTCCAGCTGGGAGAGGGTGATGGAAGGGATCCCGTACTGGCGAGAAAGGAAGCCGATGTACTGGTCCTCGTGGAGCATCCCCAGGCGGACCAGGATGGAGCCGAGCTTCTCGTTGGAGCCTTTCTGTTCCTGAAGGGCCTGCTGGAGTTGTTCCGGGGTGATGAGGCCGTCGGCGACCAGGAGGTCACCGAGCCGTCGGCTGACCGGCTGCCTGGCCTTGGCAGTTTCGGACTTGGGTTTCGCCACGAGACGCGTCCTTCTCCGGCTAGGCTTTGAGTAGGTGAGACGCTATTTTACACCACGGAGGCGTGTCAAGACATCACTAAAAGCCTTGTAAGCTTCCTCCTGGTAAAGAACGAAGACAATCTTCTCGAGGGTGGTGTTGGTGGCCTTCAGGTGCTCCAGGACCGCCCCGAGCATGGCTTCCGCGGCCTGGGTGGGGGGAAAGCCTCCCACCCCGGTTCCCAGGGCGGGGAAAGCAATCGAAGAGAGCTTATGCTTTTCCGCCAGGGCCAGGCTGGAACGCGTAGCCTGGGCGATCTTCTGAGCGTCAGTCCTGAGGTCCTGGCCCATGGCTGCAGCATGAATCACGTGGGTGGCCGCCAGGTTTCCAGCCGTGGTGAGCACCGCCTCGCCGACCTCGATGGGACCCTGTCGCACAGCTTCTTCCTCGATGATCACGCCGCCCTTCTTCTTGATGGCGCCCGCCACTCCGGCTCCCATCCAGAGGTGAGAGTTGGCCGCGTTCACGATCGCGTCCACCTCCCGGTCGGTGATATCGCCGCGTTCAATGATCAGGTTCGTCTTCCCCACCTTCACCTTCATGCGTCGGTAATCCTCATCCCCGAGGCTGGCCGTCGCGGGCCTTGGCGCGCTCCCAGACTCGGTCCAGCTCCTCCAGGGAAGCGCCGGAGAGCGAACCCCCGCCAGCCGTGACCTCGGCTTCCATGAGCTGGAAGCGGCGGCGGAACTTCTCCACCGCTGCCTGGAGGCTTCCCTCGGCATCTATCCCGAGGAGGCGGGCGACGTTGACCAGCGAGAAGAGCAGGTCCCCGAACTCTTCCCTGACCTTGGGCTGGTCACCCCGGCCAAGGGCCGCGTTTACCTCGCTGACCTCCTCCTCGACCTTTGCCCAGGCGGCCTCCGCGCTCTGCCAATCGAAACCCACCCGTCCCGCCTTCACCTGGATCCGCTGGGCCCGAAGGAGCGCAGGCAGGCTCCGCGGCACGCCGTCAAGGACCGAGCTGGACTTGCCCTCCGCGCTCCCCTCGGCGTGCTTGATGGCCTCCCACTGGGACAGGGCTTCGCGGGCAGAACCGACAACGCTCTTGCCAAAGACGTGCGGGTGGCGTCGTGTCATTTTGTCAACCAGCTGCTGCAGCACGTCGGCCATGCTGAACTCGTCCCGCTCTGCCGCCAATTGGGCGTGGAAGACGACCTGAAACAAGAGGTCCCCGAGTTCCTCCAGTAGAGCCTTACGCTGCCCGGAGTCCAGGGCTTCGAGGACTTCGTAAGCTTCCTCTATCAGGAACGGTTTTAGCGAATCGCGGGTCTGCTCGCGGTCCCAGGGGCAGCCGCCTGGTCCTCTGAGGCGGGCCATGACGTTGAGAAGCGAGTCGAAGAGAGCTCCAGCAGGCTCTGGCATGTCCGACCTTGAACGATAAGCATTATAACATCCGTGGGCTTGTGGGCGGTTTGGGGCCATGCTAGGCTCTGGAAAACCCCGTTGATTTGGCCCTCGCGCCCGAGGAGGGATCAATGCCGAAGGAACCCGAAGAGGGAGGATTTACGGTTGTTGACAAGCGCGGGCGCAGGGGCGAGCCCGCCGAGTCAGCTCCACCCCGCGCCTCCGTCACGCCGCCCGAGCTGTCCAGCCCGCCACCAGCTTCGGCCTTCGCGACTCCGGAGCTGGACCTGACTGCGCTCTTCCTCATGCTGGCAAGCTCAGCGCTTGTCCACCTGGGCGCGGCGCCGGACCCGATGACCGGAGCCGCTCGGCGCAACCTGGAGCAGGCGCGGTTCACCATCGACTTGCTTCACCTTCTGCGGGACAAGACCGAGGGACACCGGACCGCGGAAGAGAGCCAGCTTCTGGAGGAGATCCTCTACAACCTGCAGATCCAGTTTGTCGAAGCCACGGGCGGCGCTAGTCAGTCTGGCGAGTCTCGGTGATGACGGTCGCGAGCCCTTCCTCCA
Source organism: uncultured bacterium (assembly GCA_964342905.1). Lineage (GTDB taxonomy): Bacteria > Methylomirabilota > Methylomirabilia > Rokubacteriales > CSP1-6 > CAYFIG01. The sequence goes on along the minus strand of CAYFIG010000176.1, from coordinate 2,123 downwards.
CGAGCACGCCTTCGATCACGTTGGGCACGCGCCAGCGAAAAAGTTTTGGACCGACCATCCAGGAGAGAAACCAGGTGCCGACGTCCTGCGTGCCGATGCGGAACTCGGAGGGCTCGATCCGCAGATACGTCCGGTCCTTTCGCACCTTTCCGGGCTCGATCCGCACCCTGCCCCGAAACACCACCCATACCGGACCATTCACGCGGGAGGCTGGCAGGAACTTCGCCACATAGCGAAAGGGAGCCTCCCGCATCAGGAACTGAAGCGGAGTCATTCCCTGGAGCACGACCATCCCACGATCTAGCGTTACCACGAGGGAGGAGAACTGCCCCCGCTCGCTCTCCTCGAGGTGGCGCACGAGAAACGCGTTGATCTCCCGTTCGCTAAAGACCACGGGGATGGTGCGGGAGGACTTTCTGGTTTCCCGATGGATGAGCTCGAGAATCTTTTGCTGGGCTCGCTGGCCGTCCGAGACTGTCCATTCTGGCGTGGGGGCGCGTTCGGGGACGTTAAAAATGGAGGAGGAGAAGACCAAGCTCCCCCCGACAATCACTCCGAGTCCCAGCAATACCACTGCGAAGACCAAGCAGCCGACGCAACCCAGCCTCATACCTGAACCCTAACACTTCTCTCTTTAAAACGGCAAATTGATACGGATTCGCGTGAGCTTGACAGGGAGGGTCGACGGGGGAAGTTGGTCGAATGAGCGCAGGACGCTGGCGACCCGGAGGCGGGACGCTAGCGTCTTCCGACTTCGCGCAAGACCTCTCGGAAGACTCTGTAGAACTGATCGTTCTCGGCGATGCCTTGCCGCAAGATTCCTTTGATCTGGGGAAGGTCGTTGACGTTCACCGCCGCGTTGACGCTCTTGGCGAATGCCATCATATTGTCAAACGTCTTGAACTGTTTTCCCAGGAGCGCCACGAAGATATAGCGGCGAACCGGCATCGCCATCGAGTGGATTGTCTTGAGGACCTGGTTGTCGTGAGCGGTGCTCCCCTGATATTCCTCGTCGAGGACAATCATCTCGTACGAGTTCTTCCGCGTCCGCTCGATGGCGTCAGCGCTGTTGCTGGGGACATGGACCTTGAACCCGAGTTCCTGGAGGGCGGTTCTGATCAAGGCTTGATGCTCCGGGACATCGTCGCAGACGAGCGCAAGGCGCTGGTTCTCCTCAAACGCCTCTTGCTCAGCCTCGGTTGTCCCAGGGCTCGGGTTAGGCCCTTTCATGTCCAGGCTCACTTCTTCTTGATGTCCTTATCGTACTCCCAGTCCATCTTGAGGCCCTCGATGTCTGTGGTCTTCTCGCCACGCTTCTGCTTGACCTTGTCGATCCCCCGCTGGACCACGGCCTTTCGCGTCGCGTAGGCCACGGCCGTCTCCTCGGTGGTAAGCCCGGCCTCGTAGGCTCGGATGATGGCCTGATCGAAGGTCTGCATCCCGAAGGGCTCGCTGGCCTCCTGGATCTCGTAGAACGTCTTCCCCTCCGTCTCGCCGTTCAGGATAGATTCGCGGGTCCGGATGTTATTGCCCAGGATATCGTGGACCGCCACGCGCCCTCCGCCAACCTTGGGGAGCAGCCGCTGGCCGACGATCCAGCGGATGGTGTCTGCCAGCCGCTGCCGGATCTGCTTCTCTTCCTCCTGGTCGAACATGCCGACGATTCGGTTGATCGTCTGGCCGGCGTCCGCGGTGTGGAGCGTGCTCAGGACGAGGTGACCGGTTTCGGACGCCTTGAGACCCAGTTCCACCGTCTCCCGGTCCCGCATCTCTCCCACGAGAATAATCTTCGGGGCCTGCCGGAGGGCCGCCCGGAGGCCGTTGGCAAAGGCGTCGAAGTCGTTGCCCAGCTCCCGCTGGTTGAAGGTCGCCTTTCGGTTGGGGTGGACGAACTCCACGGGATCTTCCAGGGTGACAATATGGACCGACTTCGTTGCGTTGATTTCGTTGAGCAATGCGGCGAGCGAGGTGGATTTCCCGCTCCCCGTTGCTCCGGTCACCAGGATCAAGCCGTTCTTTTCGCCGGGCATCTTCTTGAACGCCTCGGGGAGCTTGAGTTCCTCCAGCGTCGGGATCTTGGTCTCCAGTTTCCTGAGCACGATGGAGGTGTTTCCCCGTTGGGA
>CAYFIG010000175.1:2357-5029 GCA_964342905.1 uncultured bacterium | reverse complement strand
GGATCTCCTGGCGCGCACCGCGGTGTCCCACGCCGAGGCCGGGGCTGACCTGGTCGCGCCATCCGATATGATGGATGGTCGCGTTGCCGCGATCCGGGAGGCGCTCGACGAGGCCGGCTACCCGGAGACCCCGATCATGGCCTACTCGGCCAAGTACGCGTCGGCCTTCTACGGCCCGTTCCGCGAGGCCGCGGAGTCAGCGCCCCAGTTCGGCGACCGGCGCGCCTACCAGATGGACCCCGCCAACGCCCTGGAGGCCCTCCGGGAGGTGGCGCTGGACGTGGATGAGGGGGCGGACATCATCATGGTCAAGCCGGCGCTGCCGTACCTGGACGTGATCGCCCGCGTGAAAGGCGAGTTCGGGCTCCCGCTGGCCGCCTATTCCGTCTCCGGCGAGTACGCCATGATCAAGGCCGCGGGGAAGCTCGGGTGGCTGGACGAGGAGCGCGTGATGCTGGAGGCGCTCACGGCGATCCGGCGCGCGGGCGCCGACCTGGTGATCACCTACTTCGCCAAGGAAGCCTGCCGGTTGTTGGAACGGGGACGGTTGGTGTAGAGTGTGGGATTGATCTGCCGGCTTCTCGATGCGGATCTCGGCGAAGGGCGACTACGCCATTAAGGCCACGCTGGACCTGGCTCTTCAGTACGGGAAGGGTCTGATCCCAATCCAGGAGATTGCCAAGCGGCAGGACATCCCGCAGCGCTACCTGGAACAGGTGCTCTTGCTCTTGAAGCGCGCGGGTTTTCTGACGTCCAAGCGTGGCTCGGCGGGTGGCTACCAGCTGCTGCGCCCTCCCGGCGAGATCACGGTGGGCGCGGTGTTCCGCGCCATCGAGGGGGCTCTGGAGCGCCTGGACACGACAAAGCGGGCGCGCGCCTCGGCGCTTGACCACTCGCGCGATCTGGCCGAGCTCTGGGAGCAGGTGTCGGCGGCGGTTTCGGAGGTCATTGACCGGATCAGCTTCGAGGACCTTCGCGAGCGGGTGGAGGCTCGCCGGAGCGCGGCGCGCCCGATGTATCACATTTAATTTTTGCGCGGATTCCCGCTACCCCGATAGGGAACACGGAATGGCTCAACCCATGAGGGACACACTCGGGCGACCCAAAGTCGCTAGCTCGGTGTTGGAGCTGGTTGGGAACACGCCGCTGGTTCGCTTGAACAAGCTCCCCAAGCCTGGCGGCGCGATGGTCCTGGCCAAATTGGAGTCCTTGAATCCGGCAGGGAGCGTGAAGGACCGCATCGCCGTGGCCATGATCGATGATGCAGAGCGACGCGGACTCCTCAAGCCGGGCTCGACGATTGTGGAACCGACCAGCGGGAACACCGGGATCGGGCTGGCGATGGTGGCCGCGGTGAAAGGGTACCGCCTCATCCTTACTATGCCCGACGACATGAGCGTCGAGCGCCAACGCCTCCTCTCTCGCTTCGGGGCGGAGCTTCACCTGACGCCGGCGATCGAGGGGATGACCGGCGCGGTGCATGCCGCCAGCGAGCTGGTGAGGACGCATCCCGAGTATTTCATGCCGCAGCAGTTCGAGAACCCTGCGAACCCTGAGATCCACCGGCAGACGACAGTCCGCGAGATCCTCGAGGCGACCGACGGCCATCTGGATGCCTTCGTCGCTGGCGTGGGGACCGGCGGAACCATTACCGGCGTGGGCGAAATTCTCAAAGAGAAGCTCCCGGGGGTGCGGGTGGTGGCTGTTGAGCCTGCCAAGTCTCCCGTGCTGGCGGGTGGCAAAGCGCGGCCCCACGGGATCCAGGGAATCGGCGCCTCGTTCGTGCCGGGGGTATTGAACCAGGCAGTCATCGACGAGATCATCCCGGTGAAAGACGAGGATGCCATCGCGGTCGCGAAGCGCCTGACCCGCGAGGAGGGGATCCTGGTCGGGATCTCAGCCGGGGCCGCGGCCTTCGCGGCGTGCCTGGTGGCGGAGCGGCTCAGACCCGACCAGGTGGTGGTGACCGTGCTGCCCGATACCGGGGAGCGTTATCTGAGCGTGGCGTTTTGACGAGCGAGGTGACACGCGATGCCCGTGCAGGTCTACATCCCAACTCCGTTTCGGCGAGCCACCAACAATAAGGACCGGCTCGAATGTGAGGCCCAGGACGTCCAGGAGCTGCTGGACACGCTGGAGGACACCTTTGAAGGTCTCCGTGGCCTGGTGCGGGACGAGAAAGGCGAAGTCCACAACCACATCAACATCTATGTCAACAGCGAGGCTATCGAAGCCCTCCAGGGGCTCGCCACCCCGCTCAAAGACGGCGACGAGGTCACTATTATTCCCGCCCTTGCCGGCGGCGAATGATCGTCACTGCTGAGGAGTTCGCCCGCATCCGTCGCCAGGCGGAGGCCGAGTATCCTCACGAGTGCTGCGGGGTAATTCTCGTTAAGGCCGGCGGCGAGCGTGGGTTCCATCCCTGCCGGAACATCCAGAACGAGAAGCACGCGGAGGATCCGGTGCACTTTCCCCGGGATGCCCGCACCGCCTACTACATCGATCCCCAGGACGTCATGAAATTCATGCGGCTCGAATCGGAAGGCTTCAGGGTCTTGACGTTCTACCACTCGCACATTGACGCCGGGGCGTATTTTTCCGAGACCGACAGGCGCCAAGCCGTGCCGGGCGGCGTGCCGTTGTATCCTGACACCACCTACCTCGTCGTGTCT
>CAYFIG010000175.1:0-2347 GCA_964342905.1 uncultured bacterium | reverse complement strand
GTGTCTGTGGTAAATCGCAAGGTGGTGGAGGCCAGAGCCTTCAGCTGGGACCCGGCCCGGCAGGATTTTCTCCCGGTGCCGTTCGAGGCGCCGTGACATGGCCAGCTCCGAGTCGCTTTTTTCCCGAGCCCAAGCGCTGATGCCCGGCGGCGTGAACAGCCCCGTGCGCGCCTTCAAGGGGGTGGGGGGGACTCCCTTCTTCGTCGCCCGGGCCGAGGGGGCCAGGATCTGGGACGTGGACGGCCGCTCCTACATCGATTTCCTGGGCTCGTGGGGCCCGCTCATCCTGGGCCACGCGCCCGCGCAGGTGGTTGAGGCTGTGACCGAGGCGGCGCGCCGGGGCACGAGCTACGGCGCTCCCACGGCTCAGGAGGTGGAGCTAGCGGAGCTGATCACCCGGGCGGTTCCTTCGATCGAGATGGTGCGATTGGTGAACTCGGGAACCGAGGCTGTCATGAGCGCCATCCGGTTGGCGCGGGGTGCGACTCGGCGCGAGGCCATCATCAAGTTCGTGGGAGGCTACCACGGCCACGCTGACAGCCTCCTCGTGAAGGCCGGTTCAGGCGGGGCCACCTTCTCGCTCCCTGACAGCCTCGGGGTGCCGGCGTCGCTCGCCGCCTTGACAATCACCCTTCCCTTTAACGATCTCGAGTCGGTCCGGCGCGCCATGGAGGCCCGCGGGCGGGACATCGCGGCCGTCCTCGTGGAACCCGTCGCCGGAAACATGGGGGTGGTGCCTCCCGCGCCGGGATTCCTCTCGGGTCTTCGCAGCCTCTGCGAAAGGCACGGCGCGCTGTTAATCTTCGACGAGGTGATCACCGGATTCCGGGTCGCGTTTGGAGGGGCCCAGGCCCTGTACGGGGTGAAGCCGGACCTCACCTGTCTTGGAAAGATTATCGGGGGTGGGCTCCCCGTGGGCGCCTATGGGGGGAGGCGGGAGCTGATGGAGAAGGTGGCGCCTCTCGGGGGGGTCTATCAGGCGGGGACGCTTTCCGGGAACCCATTGGCTACCGCCGCGGGACTCGCCACGCTCAGGGCCCTGCAGGAGCCCGAGGCCTATCAGCGCTTGGAACATCTCGGGAGTGAGTTTCAGCAGGGGCTCGAAGCGGCAGCTCAAAAGGCTGGAGTTCCCCTCACCGTGAACCGGGTGGGCTCCATGCTGACCCCCTTCTTCGCCGAGGGGCCAGTCACCGATTACGCCTCGGCCAAGCGCTCCGACACCGAGCGCTACGCGGCCTTTTTCCACGGGATGCTTCACCGCGGGGTATTCCTGCCTGCCTCCCAGTTCGAGGCGGCGTTCGTGTCCCTGGCGCACTCCCAGGCGGAGATCGACGCGGCTTCGAGGGCCGCGACCGAGTCCCTTCAGGCATTCGCTCGGTAAACGCCGCCAGTCGGCCCTTTCCTATTGACTTGAGTTTTTGCCTGGTGATAGGATTCACAACGCTTCGTCTTGGGAGGGAATGTGAGTTCTTGAAACCCTCCCGTCAGAGTTCTGTCGTTCAACGCTTCCCAGTTGAGTAGTGATCCACGGCCGAGGAGTGTGCGAGGAGCGATATAGGTGAAAGCCGCGGTTGGCGCGCTTGGGCTCATCCTGTTGGCCATTCTGCTCGTTCTTGCCTCCCGGTGGGGCGGTCCCGAGGCCCGTGCCGCGAGGCCCGCTCAGCCCATCGCATTCAGCCACGCGCTTCACGCGGGGCAGTACAAGATTGACTGCCAATACTGTCACTCTGAGGCGCGCCGCTCCGAGTACGCCGGAATCCCGTCGGTGACGCGCTGCATGGGGTGCCATAAGATCACGGCCGCGGACAAGCCAGAGATCAAGAAACTCGCCGAGTACCTGGCAAAGCAAGAGCCGATCCCCTGGCAGCGTATCTATAAGGTGCCCGAATATGTCTACTTCGCCCACAAGCCTCATATCCGGGCCGGTGTGACCTGCCAGACCTGTCACGGTCCGGTAGAGACGATGAGTGTGGTGGAGGCCAAGACCGGCCAGAACCTGGCCAACGACCTCCTGAACCTCGTGGGGCTCGCGCGGAGATCGGCACCGCTGACCATGGGATGGTGCGTCGAATGCCATACGGAAAACAAGGCCAGTCTGGAATGCACAACCTGCCACCACTAAGTAACTTGGAGGGGGACTCTGTCCCCCTTCGAGACCACCCCCTAAGAAAGGTTGCGCTGGAAAAGCCAGCGCTCGAAAAGAGAGCATGAGCAACATGGATCGGCGGCAGTTCTTCAAGGTCGTGGCCACGAGCACGGCGGCCGCCGCGGCGGCGGGTTGCGGCCGATCAACCGAGCAGATCCTTCCCTACGTGGTCCCGCCTGACAACCTTGTCCCCGGAGTTGC
>CAYFIG010000174.1:0-5044 GCA_964342905.1 uncultured bacterium | reverse complement strand
TGCGCCCACTATCGTCGCGGACGTGAAGCCCGAGATGCGGATCTCCTGCGACGAGCTCTTCGGCCCCGCGGTGGCCGTGACCCCCTTCAACAACATCGACGAGGCCATCGCGCTGGCCAACGACACCATCTATGGCCTCTCTGCGGGGATCTTTACCGAGAACCTGGAATGGGCCATGCGCTTTGCCCGGGAGGTCCAGTCCGGAAACCTGCACGTGAACTGGGGCCCCCAGTGGCGTGCGGACCTGATGCCCTACGGCGGTCTGAAGGAGTCTGGGTTCGGCAAGGAGGGGCCGCGCTACGCCGTGGAGGAGATGACCGAGCTGAAGATGGTGGTCTTCCACCTGACGAGCTAAGGAGCGCCTGAATGGCAAGCGCTGAGCTGTGCTGGATGACCGCTGTCGAGCTGGCGGCGGCGATCAGGCGGAAGAAGGTCTCGCCGGTTGAAGTTGTGGATGCTGTCCTGGCCCGCATCGAGAAGCTGAACCGGACGCTCAACGCCTACTGCACCACGACCGCCGACCTCGCCCGGCGGGAGGCCAAGGCTGCCGAGCGCGCGCTCATGCAAAAGGGCGCGCGCCTCGGTCCGCTCCACGGCGTGCCCTTTTCGATCAAGGACCTCCTGATCACCAAGGGGGTGCGCACCACCTGGGGATCCAAGCTCTACGCGGATCATGTCCCCGAGGAAGACGCCCCTGCCGTGGAGCGGCTCAAGGCTGCGGGGGCAATCCTGGTGGGGAAAACAAACACCCCGGCGTTTGGCTGGATCGGCGCCACCCATAACCTGGTCTTCGGCATCACCCGGAACCCGTGGAATCCCGAGCGCACGCCCGGCGGCTCGAGCGGGGGAGCCGGCGCGGCGGTGGCGGCAGGGATGGCTCCGCTCGCCGTGGGCACTGACGGCGGCGGCTCGATCAGAATCCCGTCTTGCTTTTCGGGCATCTTCGGCCTCAAGCCTTCGTTCGGCCGGGTCCCGGTCTATCCGTTCAGCGGCGCCTGGAGCCTCTCCCACGCCGGTCCCATGACCCGTACCGTGGTTGATGCCGCGCTCATGCTGAACGTCCTTGCCGGGCCTGACGAGCGCGATCCGCACTCGCTGCCGGGCCAGCCGATCGACTATGTCAAGGCGCTCAGGGGAACCCTCAAGGGGCTCCGTGTGGCTTGGAGTTCAACCCTCGGGTACGCCACGGTGGATCCTGAAATCCAAGCGGTGTGCCAGAGGGCGGCCAAGCGCTTCAAGGAGTTCGGCTGCAAGCTGGACTCGGCTGACCCGGGCTGGTCCAGCCCGTATGAGGCCTGGAAGGTTATCTTCTGCGGCGGCATCGCGGCGCGGCTTGCCCCGTACCTGCCCGAGCACCGTCAGGACATTGAGCCGGGGCTGGTCAGGATCATCGAGGAGGCGCTGAAGTGGCCGCCCACCAGTTACGTTCAGGCCTGGTTCGACCGGCTGACGTTCTGCGACCACGTGCGGAAGTTCTTCGCCAAGTACGATCTGCTCCTCACTCCGACGGTGGCGTGTCCGCCCTTCAAGGCGGGGCTTGAAAATCCCACAGAGATCGCGGGCCGCCCGATCCCCGATTACGGCTGGATCCCGTTCACCTATCCGTTCAACCTCACGGGCCAGCCCGCGGCCTCGGTCCCGTGCGGTTTCACGCGCGACGGCCTTCCCGTCGGGCTTCAGATCGTGGGGCGACGCTTTGACGACGCGACCGTGCTCCGGGCCGCCGCCTGCGTCGAGCGGGCCGAGCCCTGGGCCGGAAGGAAACCGCCGGTCAGCTAGGGGATCCGATGACCGTTGACGATGTCAAGCGCATTGTCGTCGTAGGGGCCGGCCAGATGGGCTCCCAGATCGCCATGCAGGCGGCGCTCCATGGTGTTCAGGTCACACTGAATGACCTCTCCATGGACATCTTGGCGAAAGCCATGAAGGGGAACCGCGGGCACCTGGAGCGCCGGGTCACGAAGGGCCAAATGACGAAGGACGCAATGGAGGCCGCCATCGGTCGTGTGAGGCTCGAGCCCGATCTGGAAAAGGCGGCCCGCGACGCCGACTTCGTCATCGAAGCGATCATCGAGCGCCTCCCGCCCAAGCGGGAGTGCTTTGCCAAACTGGACCGCTTCTGCCTACCCCACGCGATTCTGACCAGCAACAGCTCCACGCTGATGATCTCGCAGATCGCCACGGCCACGAAACGACCCGCCCAGTGCGCGAACATGCACTGGTTCTACCCGCCGCTGGTGATGCGGCTGGTCGAGGTGGTGAAGGGCAAGGAGACGAGCGAGGAGACAGCCCAGCTCGTCGCCGCGCTGGTGAAGAAGATCGGCCGGGAGCCCGTCATCCTCAGGAAAGAGCTGCCAGGCTTCTTGGTCAACCGTATCCTCCGAGCGCTGGCGCGCGAGGCCTATTACCTCCTCGAGGAGGGCGTCGCGTCCTTCGCCGACATTGACAAAGGCGTGGAGCTAGGCCTGAACCACCCGATGGGACCGTTCAAACTCGCCGATTTCTCGGGCCTCGATATCGGGTACAACGCGCGGCTCGAGACGTATGAGGTCACCAAGGACCCCAAAGATCTGCCTCCGAAGGCGCTGGAGGTCCGCGTCAAGCGCGGGGACCTCGGCCGGAAGACCGGCAGGGGCTTCTACGACTGGAGCAAGGAGCCTCCCGCGCCGACCTCCGACTGATCCGACCCGCTACGCGGGCTCGGCGGGGCCTGAGATCACCGCGAAGACCAGAGCTCCTGCTGGGCTCACGACGGTGTGCACGCAGCCGGGCGGCCGGCGCGCGTAGTTGCCGGCGGTGCAGACGCCGGTGTCGTCAGCCACGCTTCCCTCCAGGATGAAGATCTGCTCGTCGCCGATGTGCCGGTGGCGCGGAATGGTGGCGCCCGGCTCGTAGCGGATGAGGACAGCCTTGCGTTGCCCGTCGGGGTCCTCCCAGAGCACCTTCCAGAAGACCCCGGGCCGGCGCTCGACCCATGGGATCTGGTCCGCATTGACGAAGAGGCTGGCTGGTGGGGCGGTCATGGCAAGCTCCTATCTCTCAGAATTGCGTCTCCTCCACCCCGGAGACACCGTTGCCCGGGTGAGGAGACTCTAAGCCGCCGGCCAGGGAGTGTCAAGAAAACGGCTTGAGTTCTTGACCGATAGGGTTCATCGGGCTAAATTAGCGCCACCTATCCCACCTTCGCCGGCGCGCTCGTGGAGGTCTTAGCATGAAGTGTCCGCGGTGCCAGGCTCAGAACCGTGAAGGGGCGCAGTTCTGCCGAGAGTGCGGGACTCGTTTCGGCGCCGTCTGTCCGACCTGTGGGACCAAGGTCGAGGGCGGAAGTAAGTTCTGCGATGCGTGCGGCGCCACTCTTTCGGCCTCTCCGGCGCCCGCGACGCGCTTGCTGCTCGAGCACGCGATCGCGGCGTTCCGGACCGGGAACGTCGTCCTCGTGCTTCCCTTCGCGCTCGCCTCCTCCGCCTGGGTACTGGCGCAGCTCGGCGAGGCGACCGGGGCGCTGAACCGGCTCCGGGAAGGCGAGGAGCTCCTCGAGCGTCACGCGGCGAGCGGAATCTTCGCTCATCGCGGCTGGGCCGACCACACGCTGGGTCGCGCCAGTCTGCTGCTCGGCCGCCTCGACGAGGCGCGGCGTCTGGGCAACCGCGCGGTCAAATCCTCTCCGTCTCAGCACGGGTACGCGGCCCATGTGCTGCACCTGCTCGGCGACATCGCGACCCATCCCGACCGGTTCGACGCCGAACGCGGTGAGGCCCACTACCGCCAAGCGCTGGCGCTCGCCGAGCCGCGCGGCATGCGCCCGCTCGTCGCGCACTGCCACCTCGGCCTCGGCAGGCTATACCGGCGCACCGGCAAGCGGCAGGAGGCGCAGGAGCACCTCACCACTGCGACGACGATGTACCGCGAGATGGACATGCGGTTCTGGCTGGAGCAGGTGGAGCTGAAGGAGTTGGGGTGATGCGCTGCCAACAGTGCCAGGCCGACGACCGCGCGTACAGGTCGGAGCCAGCTTCCTCACTGCTGGAGCAACTGCTCGAATTGATCGATCGTAAGCTCAGCCTTGCGAATGAGGGCACGCAGCGTGCCGGCCTTCAGTTCTCGATGGTCAGGAACAGAAAGGGTTGCTGGGAAACCGGGCTTGACCATGATGATGTGGCTTGCTCGCTGGCGCTTTACCTCGAATCCGGCTCTCTGAAACGCGGCCATAGCCTGACGGCCCGAGATGACGGGAAGCCGAGGCATCAGACAGCGACCTCAGCCTCCACCTCCACCTCACGGGTCTCAATGGTTAGGGGCAGGCCCTCCTCGGCCCGGTCTCTCAGGCAAACATGGATTTCCTCAGCCACGACCTCCGGCGTCTCGACGGGCACTGGCAGGCCCTCGTCCTTGCGAACCTCCAGGCAGAGCAGGATCGCTTCCCGGATATTCGCAAGGGTTTCCTCCAGGGAGTTACCCTGGCTCACGCACCCCGGGATGGCGGGGCAGATGACCGAATAGCCACCCTCAGCCTCCGGCGACAGAATAACAGTGAACTTCATAGTGGTTCCATGATAGCACGCTTGACCGGGTTCCCTGTCTGAGGCGTCCAGGGCCGGACCTGAACCGTCATGGCATACGTTGAACACGTGAACGACCGGCGAGCTGCAGGAGCACTGTCTTCCGCGTGGCCCTTGACTCTTGGCCAGACAGGGCCATAAGATCGCCCCACAAATCCATTCGCTTCTCCATCGACCCATAGGCATGGAGGCGCTGACGTGAAGTGTTCCCGGTGCCAGGTCGAGGTGCCCTCTGACGCTGAGTTTTGCCCGGAGTGCGGAGCGAAGCTTTCTGTAGTCTGTGCTCAGTGCGGAACCGCAAACGCCCCTGGCCATAAGTTCTGCAAGAAGTGCGGTCAGCCCCTATCAGCGATTTCACCACCAGTGCAAGACACCTCGAAATTCGCCTCCCCTCAGGCCTACACCCCCAAGCACCTCGCCGAGAAAATCCTCACCTCCAAGAGCGCGCTGGAAGGCCAGCGCAAGCAGGTGACGGTGCTCTTCGC
>CAYFIG010000173.1:0-5050 GCA_964342905.1 uncultured bacterium | reverse complement strand
AGGCCGGCGTAGAGCCACGTCCAATCCAGGGCGCGCAGGAGCCCTTCACACTGGGCCATCTCCACAAACTGCCCCTCGCCGGTGCGGTCGCGCCAGCGGAGCGCGGCCAAGGCCCCGAGCGCTGACAGAGAGGCGCCAAACCAATCCCCGATGTAATTCCCGATCTTGGTCGGCAGCCCGCCTTCCTCGCCGGTGATGGCGGTGAGCCCCGAGACGGCCTGGGCGAGGCCGTCATAGGAGGCGCGCCCACGCGCGAACGGCCCCCACTGGCCGAACCCGGTGTTCGCCACGTAGATGAGGCGGGGATTGATCTCCCTGAGCTGGCGGTAGCCGAGGCCGAACTTCTCCTCCAGCGTTCCCGCCCTGAAGTTCTCGATCAGGATGTCGGAGCGGGCCGCCAGCTTCTTGATCAGGTCCTGGCCTTCGGGTTTGTGCATATCGATGCCCACGTGGTACTTGGAGTGGTTCTGGGGGAACAAGGCGATGGAGACGTTCTTCCAGAAGAAGGAAGCGCCGCCAAGGATCCGGATGACATCTCCCTGCCCGGGTAGCTCGACCCGAATCACCTCGGCGCCCAGCTCGCCGAGGAAGTCCGCGGTGGCTGGGCCAAAAATCAGGACGGTGAGGTCAAGAACCCGGATCCCCTGAAGTGCCTCGGGCTTCTCGGCGATCCGCGCCGGATCAAAAAGCTGGGCCGCCCACCTGAAGTACTCGTCGCGGCTCGTCATACCCTCAGGAATCCCTCTCGGATAGCCTCGTTCACAGGAAGGCTGGGCCATTTTAGCCCACGATGGTCGCGAGGGCCAGGGAATTCCCCGCGCGCGTCCGCAGCCGACCGGCTGCGCGCTTGCGGCTGGATCTGCGATGGTCGTCAGGATCTGCGCCGGCGGCGCCGGAAGACACGAGCGGGAGGTCCAGCGACCTCACCGACAGCCGTCCTCAGCGTGCGGAGGAAGGCGAGTGCTTCCGCGCTTAACGGGCGGTGGCGCGAGTGGATCACGTCCAAACTGCGGGTCAGGGGCTCAGCATCGACGATCTCGATCGCCACGAGTTTTCCCCGGCCAATCTCGCGCGCGACGGCGAGGTGGGGAAGGAAGGCAAGCCCCAAGCCGCGCTCCACCATTCTCTTCGCGGCCTCGATGGTCTCGACCTCGAGCACCACGTTCGGCACCAGGCCGGCACGACGGAACAGACCGTGGGTGAGCGTCCAATCGCTGGACCCCCGGTCGAAGAAGACCAGCGGCCGGTCCGCCACCTCCTCCAGCCGTGCCCGACGCGTGCGCGTCGGCCAGTGCGCGCGATGACCCACGAGGATCAGGGGATCGTCCCGCAGGCTCATCGTCTCAACGGCCGGATGCTGGATCGACCGGGCCAGACCGATCTCGACCTCCGACCGCAGCACCATCTCCAACACCTCCTTGGAGTGGCCCGACCGGACGGTGATCATCACGTTCCGATGCGCCGCCTGGAAGCGCTTCAGGACGTCCGGCAGGAGATACGTGCAGATCGAGAGCGCGGCCGCAATCTGAAGCGCGCTCCCGCTCGCCGGCCGGAGCTCGTGGACTGCCTGGCGGGCGAGCGCCACCGCGCGCAGGAGCTGCTCGGCGTGGGGGCGAAGGGCCCGCCCGGCGGCAGAGAGCGCCAGGCCTCCTTGCCTCCGCTCGAAGAGCGCCACGCCGAGCGACTGCTCCAGCGCCTTGATCCGAGCACTTACAGCGGGCTGGCTCAGCCGCAGCGCCTCTGCAGCCCGACGGAAGCCGCCGAACGTCCCGACCGCCAGGAACGTCTCAATCTGATCGATTTCCATCGCTTCGATTCACGGTCTCTATCGAGAGGTCTAGTCTGATCGAAAGCCATTATATCCGAACTCCCGGGGCCTCTCGGTGATCAAAGTTCGTTATGGCCGCGATAAAAACAATGAGCTTGATCGAGCCGGTGTGGAGCTTGCACACTGGGGTCACAGATTTATTTTTTCGAGGGGGAGGAGAGCATGGACGAGCACTGCTGGTGCGGAAGCCCGCTGAACGGCTCCCACGAAAGCTTGCGCTGTACCGTCTGCCGTCGCCCCTGCTGCCCGGCGTGCGCGTTTCGGCTGGAGTCGGGCACCTACTGCGCCGGCTGCGCCGAGACCAGATCCTGGGCGACTCAGACGAAAGCCCCTCGCGCGTAACGAATACGGGAGGACAGCCACCCCAATGGCAAACATGGGCAAGCGGTTCAGGCAGCTGCTGCAAGACGAGCCGTATCTCTTCACCGCTGGCGTGTATTCGGCTCTGGACGCCCAGATCGCGCAACGCGTGGGGCTCAAGTCGGTGTACATGAGCGGCTACTCTGTGGCGATGCTGAACGGCTGGCCGGACATGGGCTTCCTCACCATGACGGAGATGACGAACACCGCCTCGACGATTGCCAGCGCGGTGCAAATCCCGGTCATCGCCGACGCGGACGACGGCTACGGCAACGCGCTGAGCACCATGCGCACGGTGCACGAGTACATCAAGACAGGCGTCGCGGGGATCCACATCGAGGATCAGAAGTTCCCCAAGCGCTGCGGCCACATCGCCGGCAAGACCCTCGTCTCTCGCGAGGACGCCGTGGGCAAGTTCAAGGCCGCAGTGGAGGAGCGGAACCAGCGTGATCCTGACTTCGTCCTGATTGCCCGGACCGATGCGTTCGGCGCCGTCGGCGGGAGCCTGAAGGAGGCGATCTGGCGGGGGCGGGCCTATGCCGATGCGGGCGTGGACCTGGTCTGGTGCGAGCTGTCAAGTTCGGAACGCGGTCCCGCCGTTGCGTTTGCGCAAGCGATGAGGAAGAGCCACCCCCGCCTGCCGTTGGCGTTCAACTACTCCTCCTCGTTCAGGTGGCATGCGGATCCGCAGCCGTTCCGGTTTCGCGAGTTGGGCGAGCTCGGGTACAAGTTTATCTTCATTACGCTCTTCGGGGCCCATGCGGCCATGTACGGGGTCTGGAACGCGATGGAAGATCTCGTCAAGAGCGAAGAAGAGGCGCAGTGGGCCCTGGAGCGGATAAAGAAAGGCCACCCCACCGAGAGCCACCACGAGATGGCCCGGGTGCCCTCCTTCAAGGAGCTGGAGCAACGGTTTATTCCAGGCGCGGTCGACCGCTACCGGGCCTCCGACGGCTTCGGACAGGAGAACCGGTCCGGGAGGTAGACCCTGTCGGATCGGGTCCCTACATGCCGAAGAGCGTGCCCAGCTTCATGGCAAGCCCCATGTCCCCTTTCAGCTTCAGCTTGCCAGACATGAACGCCATCTGACCTGAGAGCTTTCCCGACAGCATGTCGAGCCAGTCCTGCCCTGACATGATCAAGGCAAGGGTTGGGCTCGCGGCGGCCCCCGCGGTGACGGTGCAGGCGCCATCCTTGATGGTGGCGCACCAGGTTCCCCCGCCCTCGCCGGTGATCTCGTACTGGATGACCGCGTTGAGGCCCTGGGCTTTGTCCGCCTTGAAGCGACTCGGCATCAGGTCGAAGGTCTCTTTGACTGTCGGCATCGGGTTTCCTCCTCTCCCAATGTTCAAAACGTAAAGAGGTCGATTCCGCCCGTGATGGTTAGCACTGCCCCGGTGATGTACCGCGCGCGTTCCGAGCAGAGGAAGGCGATGGCGTGGGCGATGTCTTCGGGTTCGCCCTCCCGCTGCATGGCCACCCGCTTCACCATCCGGTCGTACATCGGCGAGAGCTTCACCATGGGGCCGATGATCCCGGGCGCGATGACGTTGGCTGTCACGTTATACCGGGCTCCCTCGAGAGCCACGGAGCGGGCAAAGCCGATCACGCCCATCTTGGTGGTGGAGTAGGCGGTCTGGCCGAATCCCCCCATGAGCCCGGCGACCGACGCCATGCAGATAACTCGCCCCCACCTCCGCTCCCTCATGCCGGGGAAGACGGCTCGGGTCACGTTATACGTACCGGTCAGGTTCACGTTTATGTTGAGGTCCCAGTCCTCATCCTTCATGTCCTTGAGCTGGGCCAGGGTGAACACGATGGCGGCGTTGTTGATCAGGATGTCCACCGGCCCCAGGTCTTTCTCCACCTGCGCGACGGTGGCTGCGACCTGCGTGCGATCAGCGATGTCACACGCGTAGCCTTTCGCCTTGCTGCTCTTGGCCACGATCTCGCGCGCCGTCTCCTCGGCGCCGTCGCCGTTCAGGTCCACGACGGCCACCGCGCACCCTTCTTGAGCCAGCACCAGCGCGTCGGCCTTCCCGAGATTCCTGGCCCCGCCCGTGACCAGAGCGAGCTTGCCGGCAATCCCCAGGTCCATGGCTTATCTCCCCCTGAACTGGGCTTCGCGCTTCTGGAAGAAGGCCTGGATCCCCTCGGCAGCGTCCTCGGTCTTGAGCGCTTCAAGAAACGCGCGAGTCTCGGCCTGAAGGCCCTTGTCAATGTCGGTGTTGAGCCCCTCGTCCACGGCTTGAATGATAAGCCGCGTGGCGATGGGGGCGCGCTTGGCGATCTGGCGGGCCAGGGCCTTGGCATCGTTCAGCGTCTCGCCCTCCTTCGAGAGCTTGTTCACCAGCCCGAGCTGGAGCGCCTCTGACGCCGGGATCTGAGTGCCGAAGATCAAGAACTCCAAGGCCTTCGTCCGACCGATCAGCCGCGGCAGGCGTTGGGTGCCTCCGTAACCAGGAATAATTCCCAGGTTGGACTCGGTCTGGCCGATCCGCGCCGTCTCCTTCATAACCCGGAGGTGGCAGGCCATCGAGATCTCACACCCTCCGCCGAGGGCGTGGCCGTTGATGGCTGCGATGACCGGCTTAGGGAAGCGCTCGATGCGGCGGAGCACACGATTTCCGAACTTGATGAACTCCTCCACGCTCCCGCCCAAAAAGGCCGATCCCAGGTCGGCTCCGGCGCAGAAGATCCGATCCCCTGCCCCCGTGATGATGACCGAGAGGACCGCGGGGTCCTTCTCCACCTCGTCAAGGGCAGCGCTCGATTCCTTGACGAGCTGCTCGTTGATGGCGTTGGCGGGCGGGCGGTTCAGGGTAATGACCGCATAGGACTCTTCGCGGGTGAGGCTCAGGG
>CAYFIG010000172.1:3577-5062 GCA_964342905.1 uncultured bacterium | reverse complement strand
ATGGGACTGCCAAGCAGTTGGAAACCCGCCGCCGCCGGGCCATCGCCCTGCTGCGAGCGAGGCAGCCGTACCGCGCCGTGGCACAGACCTTGAACGCCTCCTTGAGTTCCGTCGTGCGATGGTCCCAAGCCTATCGCCGGAAGGGGCTGAAGGAGCTGCGGGCTCGGCCGACGCCGGGCCGACCCTCGCGGCTGTCGAAGCCGCAGAGGGAGCGGTTACGGCGACTCCTGTCCGCAGGAGCGCTGAAGGCCGGGTACGCGACCGACTTGTGGACCCTCCAGCGCATCGCCAAGCTGATCGACACGCAGTTCGGGATCCGGTATACCCCCGTGGGCGTCTGGAAGCTGCTGCGCCTGAGCCTGGGATGGAGTTGGCAAACCCCCGAACGCCGGGCCACCCAGCGGGACGAGGCGGCCATCGAACACTGGAAGACCCGGACCTGGCCCCATATAAAAAAACGCCCACCGACGTGGGGCCCATCTCGCGTTCCTCGACGAAAGCGGGTTTCTGCTCATCCCTAACGTGTGCAAGACCTGGGCGCCCCGGGGGCACACCCCCCTCCTGCGCCACAGCTACAAGCGCGACCGGATCTCCACGATCTCCAGCCTCACGCTCTCTCCGACCTCTCGCCGTCTGGGGCTGTATGTGCAGTTCCATCCCACCAACATCACGGGGGTGGAGATCGTTCACTTCCTGCGTCACCTCTTGCGGCATCTCCGCGGGCCAGTGGTCCTCCTCTGGGATGGCGGCCCCATTCACAGGCGCACAATTGTCCGCGACTTTATCCGGCGCCGGCCGCGGCTCCATGTGTATCGCTTTCCCGCGTATGCCCCGGAACTCAATCCCGATGAGTTTGTGTGGACCACGAGCAAGCGGGATTTATCCAACAGCGCCCCCACCGACATCCGCCAACTCGGGCAACGCCTTCGCCGCTCAACCCGACGACTCCAGCGATCCCAGAGACTCCTCTGGTCCTGCATCTTTGCATCAGACCTCCCATGGCCACGGTAAAGGTCGTATCCTTTACTTTGTTAAATCTCAATAAGCTTTCCAACTCCACTATCTGGCCAATCTCTTGCATGCGGCCCGCGCGCCTGTCGCCGGCAACGCAGAAACCGTAGACGCTCATTACCGGGTGGAAGGCTCCCCAGGAAATCACGGTGGGATCACACGCCTTCTTGTCGGACAACTCGGTCTGGCTCAAAGCTCCTGGAAAGGCTGAGAAAACTCGCCGCGGGCAGGTAATCCGGCTTATACCTCGTGCCGAACCTAGAGACCGGCACGAGAGGGCAAGCCAGGTTCGATCACCAGAAATCGCAACACCAGAACCCTGGGTTCCCCGTTCGGGCCTACTTCCTGTCGAAGCGAAGCGGACCATTCTGATGTGCCCGTAGATGTGCCCGGGACGGGCCAGAATCTACCCAAATCCACCCTATTCCAGCCGAGTAGCAAAGGAAAACCCCTCGGTAAACAGCGAGCTTACCA
>CAYFIG010000172.1:0-3567 GCA_964342905.1 uncultured bacterium | reverse complement strand
ATCCGCCCCAGCCTCGAATGTGAGCTGGAATGAGCTGGAGTGAGCCCGGCGTGGGCACAATTTTGGGCACAATCTAACTTCGGACGGAGGAACGTGTGTGATAAGTGATTGGATTGAATGGCGGGGTCGACGGGATTTGAACCCGCGACCTCTGGATTGACAGTCCAGTGTGCTAACCAGGCTGCACCACGACCCCGCCAAGGGAAGTGTCAGGTGTCTTGGTGGGCGGAACAGGGCTCGAACCTGTGACCTCAGCCTTGTAAGGGCTGCGCTCTCCCAGCCTGAGCTATCCGCCCGCGCTTGTATATTACGGGCTTCCGGGACAGCGGTCAACGCGGATCCCCGCGACGTGCCCGAAAACGTGCTCGCGAGCTTCCGGGCGACCTCCTGGAAGTCTCCGGGGCTCACGGTAGACCGTCTGCCCCATGGTGAGCGAATCATTGGGGAGTCGAGGGCAGGACCGGAGGGAGCCCGCCTAGCTCAGGAGACCTGATAAACCTTCCCGACCGAAGCGGGCGTGATGGCTTTGCGGGCGAAGTCTTCCCGAACCCGCTCGAGAGACCGGAGCGCTTCGGCGGAATAGTAGGGCTCGCCGCACTGCTGGCAGGCCTCGGCCTCGACTGAGACCAGGATACGGTCGCACCCGATCTTGATCTCCGCCTGGACCCTGGCCGGCTGCACATCTCCCGTCTTGCAGATGACGCACATCATGTGGCTCTCCTCCGCCTGAACTCCAAGTCCCACCGGGCGGGATCCGGTTGGTACACTGTGATCATAACGAGTTTCCGCTCGGCTGTCACCGGGGCGCAGACGATGTGAAGCGGCCGTCCCTCAGCGGTCCGTCCCAGGATCAGGCAACTGGGATACGGCTTGTCCTCGGGGTACTCTTCGATGATTTCGCCCGTCTCCAAAGCTCGTAACACCTCATCAACCCGGATCACCCCGAAGGGCTCGGTCTCCATCTCCCGCCGGGCGTGATCCGCGAAACGGCAGTTGGCCAAGCATTGGCGGATCTCCCCGTAGTTCACCGCTCTCCCAGTCCGAGCTGCTACACCTGCTGTGACTCAGCCACGATCCAAACCGTTTCCACCGGTGCCAGATGGAGCATCGAATCACCCCACTCCAGCCGATGAGCACACGAAAAACCCCTCGGTAAATCATTGAGTTACCGAGGGGTTCGTGTCCTGGTCGGGGAGTGTAAGGGCTGCGCTCTCCCAGCCTGAGCTATCCGCCCGCGCTTGTATATTACGGGCTTCCGGGACAGCGGTCAACGCGGATCCCCGCGACGTGCCCGAAAACCTGCCCGCGAGCTTCCGGGCCACCGGCTAGCGCTTGAAAGCGGGCATGACGTCGCGGGCGAACCAGCGGAGCTGCTCCTTGAACTCCCGGGCCGGAATCCCCTCGGCCCAGTGGATCATCATCTGGTCCAGGCCCGGGTACTTCGCCTCGAACTCCTTGATGATCTCGATGACGTGGGACGGCGGGCCGCAGAGCCAGGCCTTCTGCTCCACGCCGTCGCGAATGGTCGGGACGCGCGCGGGTGCGCCGGGCGTCCCCCACGGGCGGCCGTGCTCGTCCGCGTACCGGACGAACCCGAACGGCGCGAACCACTTGTAGCGCTCGTCGTGCGACGGCTCGATGAGGCGGACGGCCTCCTCCACCGTGTCGGCGAGATACACCCCGACGCCCCAGCAGAGGTCCTGCCCCAGCTCGAGCTGCCGGCCGGCCCGCGCCGCCGCGGCCTGGTAGGCGCGCGCCACCTGGTCGAAGATCTTCTCGCCGTTCAGCGTGACCATGCCCTTGATGCCGCGCGCGGCGATGAAGTCCAGGGTCTTCCCGCTCGCGATGGGCTGCCAGATCTCCACGGGGCGGTGGATCGGCCGTGGCACGCAGGTGATCTCGCGCAGCTCGTAGTGGCGGTAGGGCACCGGCGGTGGGATCACGTAGCGCTTGCCGTGGTGGCTCCACGACTCCTCGTCGAAGCACTTGAGGATGATCTCGAGCTGCTCCTCGAAGAGCTCCCGGTTGGCGTCGTTGTCCAGCATCGGCGCGCCGAACGACTCCACCTCGCGCGTGTGGTAGCCGCGGCCGATCCCGAAGATCACCCGGCCGTCGGTCAGGATGTCGGCCATGGCGTAATCCTCGGCCAGGCGGACCGGATGCCACATGGGGAGGATGTTGAAGGCGCACCCGAACTTGAGCCGCCGGGTCTGCGTCGCGAGCCAGGTGGAGAGGAGGATCAGGTTCGGGATGACCTCGTATCCTTCCCGCTGGAAGTGGTGCTCGGCCAGCCAGAGGCAGTAGTAGCCCAGCTCGTCCATGGTCTGGGCGACGTCCCGCGCGGCGAAGGGGCCCTCGATCAGGCGCTCGTTCGAGTACCAGCGTTCGTCCGCCGGCGTGCCGTCGCGGCCGATGTTCTCCAGCTCGATCTGCCCCACGTAGAGCACGGAAAATTTCGTGATCATCGCGCCGCTCCCCATCCTCTCGCCACCACCTCGATCTTCACCTCGGTCGCGGCCGCGACCGTCCGGTAGAGGGGTCAGCGGCTCCGGTAGGTTTCCACCAGCGCCTCCGCCTCCGGCTGGCTCACGCCGGCAATCTCGAACCTCATGGTGATGCTGGCGAACCGCGAGGGCTCGGCGGCGGTGCGCACGCCCTCGACCGTGACGTCCATCCGCTCCACCGGAATGCCCCGCTCCTGGGCGTGCATCTCGATCAGCGTGACGCCGCAGGAGGAGATGCCAGCTAGGAACGCCTCGCTGTTGGTCAGCGCGTCGGGCTGCGGCCGCGACGAGGAATCGAGGACGAGCCGCTGCCCCCGCACCTCGCTCCGCGCCCGCCCGACAACGCCGCTCGTGGACGACCGGACCGTCTCTATCTTTGCATCGCTCATCATGGTTCCTCGCTCTCTTCAACGTTTGCACAGCCCCATGAGAGAGGCCTTCGCGAGCGTGTTGAAGTTGAGATAGAAGCCGACCGCCGCCGCCGCTGTGTCGGCCGTCACCGGCAACTTGTCCATGGACACGGCGTGGATGATGAAGAGGTAGCGGTGGGGATGGTCGCCCTCGGGCGGGCACGGGCCGCCGTAACCCGGCTTGCCGAAGTCGGTCCTCACCTGCAGCGCGCCGGCCGGCAGCTTGCCGGCGGCCGGGTTGCCCGCGTCCAGCGGCAGCTCCGTCACGTTCGGCGGGATGTTCACCACCACCCAGTGCCAGAAGCCGCTCCCGGTCGGCGCATCGGGATCGAAGCACGTCAGCGCGAAGCTCTTCGTCCCGGCCGGCGCGTCCTCCCATTTCAGATGCGGCGACTTGTTGCCCCCGCCGCATCCGAAGCCGTACTCGGCCGACAGGATGTGCTCCTGCCCCAGGTAGTCACCGTCCTTGAAGCTGTTGCTCGTGAGCTTCATCGTAATGGGCCCTCCGATCACGGCTTCCCACGCCCGCGGTCACGGAGTATAGAGAATTGGGGTCTTAGACACAACGGGATTCGAACCCGTGTTTACGGGGCGTCACGACTCTCAGCGCGGCAACCTGACCGGGTCCGAGAGTAGCCGGAGTCAGAAGCGTG
>CAYFIG010000171.1:0-5078 GCA_964342905.1 uncultured bacterium | reverse complement strand
CTGAACTGGAAGGAGATTCAAGCGCGAGTCGAGGAGCGTATCGAGCGCGACTACGAGGGGATGGACCTTCCCGATGACTGCCGGATCGTGCGACTGGTCAGGGAGGCGGCGAAGGCTCTGGGCCGTTCCCTCGTCACCCGCCCCACCGGCGGCGGCTCGGACGCCAATGTGCTAAACGGCAAGGGACTCCAGGTCGCCAACCTTGCGTGCGGGATGCGCGAGATTCACACGGTGAACGAGTGGCTGGATGCAAAGGACGTAGTCCGCACCACCGAGCTGCTCGTGGAGGTCATCCGCCTCACCGCTACGCTAGGGGCGTGAGCCGGAGAGCGCGTGGAACGGATTGGAGACCTCCTTCTTGAACGGGTGATCCCGGCCGGCAAGAGCAAGAGCCCCCCGCTTCTCTTTGTCCACGGCATGTGGGGAGGGAGCTGGTACTGGACCAACTACCTCAAAGCCGCCGCTGAAGCCGGGTGGGACACCTGGGCGATCAACCTCCGCGGCCACCACGGAAGCCGCCCCATCCTGGACCTGGGGCGGGTCAGCGTTCTCGACTATGTTCAGGATGTGCTGGATTGCCTGCGGCGGCTCGGTGAGGTGGTCCTGATCGGCCACTCCATGGGCGGGCTCATCGCCCAGAAAGTGGCGGAGACCGGGGGTGTACGTGCCGCGGTGGCGCTCACCAGCGCGGCGCCCCGGGGAATTCTCGTGCTGAGCTGGCCAGTGCTCTCCCGGATGGTGAAGTACCTGGGTCCAATCTTCAGGAGTCGGGCCTTCACGTCCTCGAGGGCGGACGCCGATGCCTTGGTGCTCAACCAGCTCTCCCCTGACCGCCAGGCCTGGGCCTACGAACGGTTTGTTCCCGAGTCGGGGTGGGCCGCCCGGGAGCTGGCCTTTGGGTTGATCGCCGTGGACGAAGCGCGAGTTCGGTGTCCGCTCCTCGTGGTGGGAGCCGAGCGGGATACCATTACCCCAGCGGCGGTTCAGCGACGGATCGCCAGGAAATACGGCGCCGACTATCGTGAGATGGCAGGCCACGGCCACATGCTGATGCTTGAGGAGGGATGGGAGCAGCCCTTCCAGCAGATCCTGGAGTGGATCGAGACTCGGACCCGCTGAGCGGCGTCGCAGATGGCCAAGTGTGGTACAGTCAGGAAAGAGCTGGATCGATGCGAGATCGCCCCCTGGCCGTGGTGGACGTGGAGACGACGGGGCTCTCTCCTCGTTACGGCGACCGCGTCATCGAGATCGGCGTGCTACGGGCCGAGGGGGAGCGGGAAGTCACGTTCGAAAGCTTTGTGGATCCCCGGTGTCCTATTTCCCCGGGGGCCACGGCGGTGCACGGGATCACCCAGGAGATGGTGGCGGAGGCGCCCTGGTTCGGCGACGTGGCCGACCACGTGTGGCAGCTTCTTGACGGCGCAGTCCTCGTGGCCCACAACGCCCCCTTCGATGTGAGCTTCCTCAATGCTGAGCGGCGCTATCTGGGGCTTCCTCCCCTCGACAACCCGGTGATCGACACCCTGACCCTGGCGCGCCGACATTTCACCTTTCCCCGGAACAACCTCGGGGCGATTGCCTTCGAACTCGGTCTTCCGACAGATATCCGCCATCGGGCCCTGGCCGATGTGCTGACCACCTGGGAAGTTCTGAAGCGATTCCTGGTAGATCTTTCCGCCAGGGGGATGACCACGCTGGAAGCCCTCTACCTCCTGCCTGCGGCCCTCCCCCAGGACGACACTGTTCCGCTTCCGCCTGAGCTGGCCGAGGCCCTTTCGGCCCGGCGCCGTCTCCAGCTCCGCTATGTCTCGGCCCATCACGTGGAAACCGTGCGGGAGGTAGAGCCGCTGGAGGTGATCCCTCAGGGGGATTACCTCTACCTGCGCGCCTTCTGCCACCTGCGCCAGGACGAGCGGAGCTTTCGGCTGGACCGGATCCTGGAAATAGTGCCAAGCGGGACAGCTGGCGCGCCGGGTATGCTGCCCGTCGTTGATGGAGAGGCGTCATGAGGCGTTGGCTTTTAACCCTGGCCGCGGTGGTGGTGGGTCTCGGCGTCCTGAGCTACGGGGCATACGCCTGGTACTACGCCGTGAACCACGTCTGGACCGACGACGCCTACGTGGAGGGCACGGTCTCTCTCGTGAGCGCCAAGGTGGCGGGCCACGTCGTCGAGTTGTTCGTCGAAGACAACCAACCGGTCAAGAAAGGCGACCTGCTTCTGCGAATCGACCCGCGAGACTACCAGACCAAACGGGAACAGACGCAGGCTGCGGTTGCGATGGCGGAGGCCAGCTCCCGTGCGGCGCGGTCTGAGGTGCCCCGGGCGCGCGAGACCACACGGGCCCAGATTGATCAGGCCCGGGCCGCCCTGGAGGCCGCCATTGTCGCCGTCAGGTCGAGCGAGTCGTCGGTTGAGGAGGCGCAGGCGCGGCTGGAGGCCAAGCGGGCGGCGGAGGCCGCTGCGCGCGCCGAGGTGAGCGGAGCTGAAAGTGCGTACCGGAGGGCCCTCCGGGAACTGGACCGGATGCGTCGTCTGTTGAAGGACGGCTATGTCTCCCAGCGTGAGTTTGACGAGGCGCAGGCGGTCTACGAAACCGCTGAGGCGGGAGCGGAGGCGGTCCGGCGCCGCCAGGTCCAGGCCGAAAAGGAAGTCCAGCAGGCCGAAGCTGAGCTTCGCGCTCGGGTCCTCGGCGTTGAACACGCCAGGCAGCGAGTCGTCGAGGCGCGGGCCACCCTGGCTCGCGCCCAGGGCCAGAGTCACGAGGTGGCCATCAAGGAGGCCGAGGTGGGTCGGGCGGAGGCGCGGCTCAAGGAGGCTCAGGCCGACTTGGCGTATGCCGAGCTCCAGCTCCAGCACACGGAGGTGCGCGCTCCTCTGGACGGGGTTGTTTCGAAGCGGAGCTTAGAAGTGGGGCAGGTCGTCCAAATGGGCCAGCCCCTCATGGCTATCGTGCCCCTTCACGATGTCTGGGTTGTCGCCAACTTCAAAGAGACCCAGCTTGCCCGAGTGAAGCCTGGGATGCGGGCAGAGGTCAGGGTGGATACCTTCCCCGGTAAAACCTTTGTCGGCAAAGTGGAATCCATCAGCGCGGGCACAGGCTCCCGCTTCTCCCTCTTACCTCCTGAAAATGCCACGGGGAACTGGGTAAAGGTCGTACAGCGGATCCCGGTGAAAATCCTCTTGGACTCGAAGGAGGTCGGCAACCCCCATATCCTCCGCGCGGGGATGTCCGCGGTCGTTACCATCCGAGTGAGATAGGTGACTGACGCGCCCACCCACGCCTTCGGCGTAGGTACCCGGCCGGTCCGGAAGTGGGCGATCACCTTCTCCGTCATGCTGGTGACGGTGATGCAAATCCTGGACACCAGCGTGATCAACGTCGCCCTTCCGCACATGCAGGGCTCGCTCTCGGCCAGCGTGGAGGAGGTCGCGTGGGTTCTCTCGTCCTACCTGGCCGCGAACGCAATCATCATCCCCGCCACCGGCTGGCTGTCCGGCCTCCTCGGACGCAAGCGCTTCTTCCTGATCGCTACCACGCTCTTCACGGTCAGCTCCCTCCTCTCGGGGATCGCCCCGAACCTCACCTTTTTAGTCCTGGCCCGGATCCTCCAGGGAGTCGGCGGTGGCCCCCTGATCCCGATCTCCCAAGCCATCATGTGGGAGATCTTCCCCTTGAAGCAGCGCGGCATGGCCATGGCGGTGTGGGGGGTGGGGGTGATGATGGGCCCCATCCTGGGACCGACTCTCGGAGGCTGGATCGCGGACAACTGGTCCTGGCGCTGGATCTTCTACATTAATCTTCCCATCGGTATCGTTGGCTTCTTCATGGCCAGCGTATTTCTGTTCGACCCCCCGTACCTCAGGAAGCCAGGACGCGTGGATGGGCTCGGGCTGGTTCTGATGGTAATCGGCTTCGGCGGCGTCCAGCTCGTTCTGGACAAGGGAGAGCGGGAAGACTGGTTCGACTCCAACTGGATCGTGTCCCTCACCGTGATCGCGGGTTGCGCCCTGGTGGGGTTCCTGATCCGAGAACTCACGACACGGGAGCCGATCCTTGACCTCTCAGTCTTCCGGGACCGGAACTTCGCGGCGGGCACGTGCTTCATCGCGTTGGTCGGACTGGGCCTCTACTCCAGCATGGCTCTGGTCGCGCTTTATTCGCAGAAACTCATGGGATACGACGCCTGGACCTCCGGCCTCGTGCTGGCACCAAGCGGGTTCGCCAACATGATCTCGCTGATCGTGGCGGGACAACTTGTGGCCCGAATGGATCAACGCATCCTCCTCGCCCTCGGGTCCGCCCTGAACGCCGTTGCGCTCTACTACATGTCCAACCTGACCCTCGGCACCGACTACTGGAACCTCATGTGGCCGCGCTTTCTTCAAGGGCTCGGTCTGGGGTTTATCTTTGTGCCGCTCACGACGCTCGCCTTGGCCACGATGCCCACGCACAAGCTTGGCAACGCCACGGCCGCCTATAACGTGTTTCGGAACCTGGGTGGGAGCGCCGGGGTGGCGCTGGCCACCACCTTCCTGGCTCGCCGGAGCCAGTTTCATCAGGCAAGCCTGGTCGGCCACGTCAACGTCTGGGATCCTGAGACTGCGGGTCGCCTCTCGCAGTGGACCCACCACTTCCTGAACCACGGGGCGGATGCCTTCACGGCCAAGCGTCAGGCCTTGGCGATGGTCTATCGCGATACCGTTGAGCAAGCCCAGGTGCTGGCGTACATCGATGATTTTCGGCTGCTTGCCCTGCTCTTCGCTGCGGGCCTGTTCCTCATCCCGTTCATGCGCCGGGTTCGCGTGGAGGCGGCCGAGCGGGTCTCGGACGAGCCGACGGGCCGAGTGGAAGGTCTCCCCGCCGCGACCGACTAGCCCCGACAGCAGACATGCCCGGTCTTGTTCTCAAAGGTGGAGAGCTCCTGGATCCCTATGCCGGAGTGCGCGGGCGATACGACGTCAGGTTCCGGCGGCGACACGTGGCGGAGATCGGCCCGGCCCTGCCTGAAGACAGCGATTCGGTCATTGACGTGGCCGGCAAGCTGGTGGTCCCCGGCCTCATTGATCAGCACGCTCA
>CAYFIG010000170.1:2370-5114 GCA_964342905.1 uncultured bacterium | reverse complement strand
TATGCGTGGCGCCGAACCGTCGGGCATACTCCAGCTTGTTCTCCAAGAGATCCACCGCGATGATCTTTTCGGCCCCGGCGATGGCAGCGCCCTGGATGACGTTGAGGCCGACGCCGCCTGAGCCGAAGACCGCCACGCTGCTTCCGGGCTTGACCCGCGCCGCGTTGATCGCCGCGCCGACTCCGGTGATCACCGCACACCCGAGCAGGGCCGCCCGCTCGAGGGGAAGATCGTTGGGGATCTTGACGACCGCTTTCTCCGGGACCACGGAATACTCGGAGAAGCTCGACACCCCGGCAAAGTGTTTGATCTCCTTGCCATCCAGCTTGAACCGGCTGGTCCCATCCAGGAGGCGCCCCGTCATCCGGATCTGCGTTCCCGCCGGACAGAGCGCCGGGCGACCCCCGGTGCAGTACTCGCACTCCCCACAGGAGAGCCGCCAGAGCGGGATGACATGATCGCCAGGCCTGACTGACGTCACGCCAGGCCCCACATCCTCGACGATGCCGGAGCCCTCGTGACCGAGAATCGCCGGCAAGGACGCGCTCAAATGGCCGGTCATCACATGCAAGTCGCTGTGACAGACCCCACCCGCCGCCATCCGGATCAGCACTTCGCCGGCCTGCGGTTTCTGCACCTCGACCTCCCGGATTTCTAGCTTCTGTCCGACCTCGAACAACACCGCCGCCTTCGCCTTCATCGCCCACCTCCTCGAGTTGAGACCTCGCACTCACGAGGGCAGAAACAGCTGAGCGAAGTGGTTGTCCACCACCTCGCCGCCGGCGCCCACCGTGAAGTTCGAGGTGATGAGGCCCGTTGCCCCGGCGAACTGCCCCTCACCGCCCGTCACCTCCCAGATGACCGCTCCCCGTTGCAGATCCTGAATGCCGCTCGGGCCGAGCACTCCCCGCCCGACCGTTTTGAAGGTCACCTTCCCCGTGGTCCCGTACGCGATGCTGCCCGACTCCACGAAGGTCCCCTCGCCGGTGATCTGGACCTCGGACTCGAAGCTGGCGGACCCACCGCCGGCGGGTTCCACGGTGCCTTGCACACTGTTCCCGGTCAGGACCGTCCGCAAAACCTGGCCGCTCGCCGAGGTCTTGGCCCGAAGCTTCCCCTCGGCCCCCGGCACCGGGCCTGCGCTCCCCTTGAACTGCAACGCAAAGATAAGCTGCTTCATTTCGCGTTCCTCCTCTCGCTCGGGGTCGGTTCCCCCAACCTTCGTGTTCCACGGCTTCGCCCGCGTCACTCCGTCCTGGTCAGCTTGGCTTCAGCCCGGCTTAGAGCTCACCCACGCTGCAAGGGCTTCGCTCTCCGCGGATCCTCCGTAGGAGCGGCAGTGGCCTTACGCGCGAGAGAGGGCCACCCAGGCGAGGCCGTCGATCGCTCCAAAATGCTCATCGAACGACAGCAGCTCGGCACCGGTCTCCATCGCGTGGGCTGCGATCCAGATGTCATTCGTCGGAATTGGCCTACCCTTGGCACGAAGCGTGGCCGCGATGCGCCCGAAACGGTCCGCAGTGGTCAGCGTGACCGGTACGAGGCTGACGTACGGATTCTCGAGAAACACCTCGAGCTCCGCCATGTTCTTCTTCAGACGCGTCCCCAAACGGAATCCAAACAGCAGTTCCCCGGCAACTACCGTGGAGAGCACCACCTGCTCCGCTCTCCGGACTCGATCCGCGACTTCGCCGTGCCCTCGCATCAGCGCCGAGTAGGCGTTCGTGTCCAGCAGAATCTTCATTGCCATAGGGACGGGTCGATCTCCTCGAGCCAGTTTATCGCCTTCAGGAAGTCGGCCTCTTCTTCTTCCAACCACGATCCGATGAGGTGGTCGAGGGAGTCGCCGACGGCTTTCGCTCGCTGCCGAGGTGTCCCGAGGCCCGCTCCTTCCCGGAGCAGCATCAGGGCCGCCCGGTTGAGGGACACGCCCCGTGCTTTCGCAACCTCACGGAGGCGACGCTCAAGCTCCTTGTCGAACCCGCGCACTGTTAGTTGGTTCATAGGTTAAGATGCCTCACGAACGACTCATGTTGAATCATTCTACGACTCGCCCTGTTGCCTGTCAACCAGCGGGAGGTGGCCGTAACGCGGTTTCCCCCTTTCACAACCGTTGATGCCCCTCACGCCGTCTCCTTAAACTCCGCCTCCACCTGCTCCAGCCAGAACCGCATGTCCATCTCGCGGTACATCGTGAGGCCGGTGCCGAGGTGCTCCCGCGCCTCCTGCCGCTTGCCCGTGCGCCGGTACAGCTTGCCGAGGCCGAGGTGGCAGTGGGCGAGGAGCGGGCGCATCCCCAGCTCTTCGGCGAGCCCCATGGCTTGCCGGTAGTAGTCCTCGGCCTTTCCGACATCCGGTCGATCGCGGTGCGAGTGGATCTCGCCGAGGAGTCGGAGGACGTACGCGTGGTTACCGCATTCTTTGTGAGCAAGGGCGAGATCGAGGGCGCGGCCTGCGACTGCTCTCGCGTCATCGATGCGGCCGACCCACAGATAGGCCTCCGCCAGAAACGCCACTTGAACGGAATGGTCGGCCATTATTCCTCTTGAGGCGGCCTGCGCGACCGCCTGCTCCAGAAGTGGCAGGGCCTCGGCGGCGCGCCCGGATAGGGCATACGCAGAGCCCAGGGCCGAGGCAGTGAGGGGGAACCATATCGGGATGTTCCAGGCCCGGCTGAGCCCGAGGGCACGTTCGAGCGCAGGGATAGCCTGGTGAAGATCCCCTTTTCTGAGATAGAGACGGCC
>CAYFIG010000170.1:0-2360 GCA_964342905.1 uncultured bacterium | reverse complement strand
GAGAGTGATGCTCAATGGGTGATCGACGCTCTCGGCAATCCGGATCCCTTCCTCGCCGCGAACGATCCCCTCTGCGAACTCTCCGAGCTCGGCCAGGCACCAGACTGAGTAGGCACGGGAGACCACAGAGGGAAGGGCAGACATGCCGAAGCGCTCATGGATCAGATCACCCTGGAGGAACTCGACGTTTTTCCTGAGAACGTCAGTCGCCCGACGATACTCGCCCATGGTGAGATAGGCTCGGCCCAGATAGAAAGTCGCCGAGACCTGCAGGGCAAAATCCCCGAGATCGGCGGCCACAGCGAGGGCGCGCTGGCCTGACTCGACGGCTCGCTCCGGGTCACCGATCCACCAGAAATAGTGGGACATATAGTCGGTGACCTTCCCCATCCGCCGTTGATCGCCCAGCATCGTGGCGAGCGTTTCCGCCTCGCGAAGGCAGTCGAGGATTCGCCCAAGCTCCGCGAGGGGATAGAGCGAACTTCGAAGCTTGAACCGGAGGTCGATCGCCTGTTCGACCGTCTGGCGACTCTCCGGAAGATGCTGGAGGGCTGCGAGCGCCCGCTCAAAGTACACCACTGCCTCCTGGTTGGCTGCGCGCGCGGCTGCCCTCTCTCCCGCCTGTCGGAGGTAGGTCACGGCCTTTTCCCATAATTCGCCCCGGAGGGCATGGTGAGCGAGCTGCTCGACATGTTCGGCCCGTTGGTCTGAATAGACCCGTTCGATGGCCTCGACAATCCGTGCGTCGAGCGCTCGCCGGCGTTCCTGCAGGAGGCTCCCGTAGGCCACCTCGTGGGTGAGAGCATGCTTGAAGGTGTATTCCAGCTCGGGGAAGAGGCTCGCTTCATAGAGGAACTCAGCGGCCTGGAGGTAGGTGAGGGCCCGCCGCAGGTCTTCCTCGGGCAGGTCGGCAATAGCCTGGACTGGAGCAGGACGAAGGGTACGTCCTTGCCGACGACGGCCGCGGTCTGAAGGAGCGCCTTCTCCTCAGCCGGGAGCCGGTCGATCCGGGCGGCCAGAACTGCCTGAACCGTGGCCGGTACCTGAATACTTTGAACGGGCTTCGCCAGGCGATAGGCTCCCCGGTTGCCCACCAGGACTCCCGTCTCCACCAGGGTTCGGACACTCTCCTCCAGGAAGAAGGGGTTCCCCTCGGTGCGTGCGATCAGGAGCAGCTTGAGGGGCTGAAGCCCGGGGTCGGTTCCCAGGAGGGCCTGGAGGAGTTCCTCGGCGCTCTCAGGCGGCAGGGGGTCAAGCCGGAGCTGGGTGTAGTAGGTCTTCCCTCCCCAGCTGTGCTGGTACTCGGGACGGTAATTCACCAGCAGGAGGAGCCTCGCGGTGGGGAGGCTCTCGATCAGGCTGTCGAGGAGGGCCTGGGTCTCGGAGTCAATCCGGTGGAGGTCCTCGAAGACGAGGCAGAGGGGCTGGACCTGACTCTCCCGGAGCAAGAGGCGCTTGATTGCGTCCAGGGTCCGCTGACGCCGCTGAGGAGGATCGAGGTCCTGCCACTGGGGGTCCTCGACCAGCACGTCCAGGAGGGCGAGGAAGGCCGGCAACGTGGGCTTCAGGGCTTCATCCAAGGTGAGAAGCTTCCCGGTGAGCTTCTCGCGGATCTTCCGGGCATCATCGCGGGCTTCGATCTGAAAGTAGGCCTTGAGCAGATCAATGACGGGGAGATAGGGGGTGGCCTTGCCGTAGGAGACCGAACCGCTTTCGAGGAGGAGCCACCCCTGGGTCCGATGGGAGCGGGTGAACTCCCAGAAGAGACGAGACTTGCCCACGCCCGGCTCGCCGACGAGGGTCATGACCTGCCCGTGCCCCTGGCCGGGTCTCTCCAGCGCCAGGCGGAGTTGCTCCATCTCGGCATCGCGGCCCACGAACCGCGTGAGCCCACGAGCCACGGCGGCTTGCAGGCGCGTCCGCGCTACCCCCGCGCCCGTCAGCTCGTACGCCTCCACGGGCTCGCTTAAGCCCTTGACGGTCACTGGTCCGAGCGGCTTGACCTGCACGTAGCCCTCGGCCAATCGCAGCGTCTCGGCAGTCATCAAAACCGACCCCGCCATCGCCATCTGTTCCATCCGCGCGGAGAGGTGGGTCGTCTGACCGACGGCGGTGTAGTCCATGTGGAGATCGCTCCCGATGGACCGGACAACGACTTCACCGGAGTTGAGCCCGATACGAATCTGAATGGGCACTCCGGCGGCGCGCTGGATTTCCTCCGCGTACCGCTTCACCGCCTCCTGCATCCTGAGCGCGGCGTAGCAGGCCCGCACGGCGTGATCCTCGTGCGCGAGCGGCGCACCGAAGAGCGCCATGATCCCGTCGCCCATCACCTGGTTGACCGTGCCCTCGTAGCGGTG
>CAYFIG010000169.1:3215-5119 GCA_964342905.1 uncultured bacterium | reverse complement strand
GCCGTCGCGGCGCTGATGGATGTTTCTAAATGCGGTGACCACTGACTGGCTAAAATCAGCGGTCAGGCTTCCCTTTGTCCCTACCACCACGCAGTCGCGAAAGGTTCCCGGCGCAAAGTAGCCTGCTTCCACAAAGGCCAGAACCTCGCCGTACTCGACCGTGATGAAGGCAAGGTCGTCCAACCCACGCCCGAGATAGTCGCGCATGATTGCCGTGATCGCAGAGGGGAGATGGCCCAAGAGGTAGGTGAACAGATCGAAGTAGTGAATCGCGTCGGTTTGAGTCACCCCCACATCGGTCCGCGGCCGTTTGAACCCCGAGAAACGGCCGCTCACGTACCGGATCTGCCCCACACGTCCCTCGGCCAGGCACCGACGAAGGAGGTCGGTGGCGGGGTGAAACCGAAAGATGTGACCAACCTGGAGGAGACGCCCGGTCTGCCGGACGACCCCGGCAAGAACCCGGGCCTCGGCCACTGTCCGGGTGAGAGGCTTCTCCACAAAGCAGTCTTTCCCGGCCTCAAGGCACTGGCGAACAAGGGCCAGATGACTGTCTGCCGGCGTCACCACGTCCACGGCGTCAACCGCGTCGAGAGCTGACCGGAAGTCCAACGTAGTTCGGCCCGGGTCTACTCCAAACATCTTCGTCGCCCAGGCAAGCCGCGCAGGGTCGAGGTCAGCCACCCATACCTCGACCCCCAGCTCGGTGAGAACGCGGAGGTGTTCTCTCCCCCAGCGCCCAACGCCAATCAGCAGGATCCTCACCGGGCTCACTCCTCCGAGAGCCCACCACCCAGGTCCTCGGCCACCTGGTAGCGGAGCTGCCGATCCTTCATCCATCGGACCACCAAGAGGTCCATCAGTGCGCTCCCGGCGCGGTCCCAGATCCCGTACTTGGATCTCCCGAACTGCCTCGGCCGATGGCGCACAGGCACTTCTATCACCCGGTAACCCTGTATCCGGAGGAGGGTCGGGATGAAACGGTGAAAGCCCCGGTGGAGAACAAGCTCTCGCAGGCACTCGCGTCGAAAGGCCCGAAAGGTGCAGCCACTGTCCTTGATGTCGTCTTGGCTGAGGGTGTTCCGCACCCAGTTGGCGATACGCGAGGCAATCCGCTTGGTCGCGGGATCCTCGCGCTTGACGCGCCAGCCAACTGCGGCGTCCCACCGGTCGAGGTGGGCCAGGAGAGCCGGGATGTCGCGAGGGTCGTTCTGCAGATCAGCATCCATGGTCACCACGTACCGGCCCCGGGCCGCCTTGAGCCCTGCATCGGTGGCCGCTGACTCTCCTGAATTAGTCTTGAGTCGGATGAGCCGCACGCGCGGGTCCTGGGCGTGGAACTCCCGGATGATCTCGGCCGTCAGGTCTTGGCTCCCGTCGTCCACGAAAATGACCTCATAGCGGAGCCTGGTGGGGTTCAGAACCGCTCGGATCTCGGCCAAGAGCAGAGGGAGGGTCTCCTCCTCGTTGAACGCTGGGATGACGAGCGAGAGGTCAAGCGGACCGGTAGTCATGACTCGCTCCTAGCTGGCTGCGTCATCCCGACCCCCTTGGAGGATGGCTATTAGAATACCCCGGGCTTCCAGATTTACGTTAACAGATTCAGGCTGATGCGAAACTTGACGAAGCACCCTCAATCGCAGTAATTGTGGAAGGGGCCAGTCACCCCACATTCATGATTATTCCACTCTCGCGCCCACCTGTGGACGATGAAATCAAGGCAGCGGTGCTTGGCGCCATCGACTCGGGCCAGTACATCCTCGGCCCCCAGTGCCGGGAGTTTGAGGCCGAGTTCGCCCGTTACGTCGGCACCCGCCACGCTGTCCTCACCGCCTCGGGCACCGCCGCCCTCTGGCTGGCCCTGAGGGCGCTCGGCCTCAAGGCCGGGGACGAAGTGCTCATGC
>CAYFIG010000169.1:2303-3205 GCA_964342905.1 uncultured bacterium | reverse complement strand
CCGCCTTCCCCACCGTGGAGGCCATCCTTGCGGCGGAGGGCACCCCGATCTTTGTTGACGTGGAGGATTCCTACACCCTGGATCCTGTCGACGCGGCTGCCGAAATCACCCCGTGCACTGTGGGAATCGTCCCGGTCCACCTCTACGGCCATCCGGTCAACGTCCCTGCGATCCAGGAGGTCTGTGCACGTTTCGGCCTCTGGTGCCTCGAGGACTGCTGCCAGGCCCACGGGGCGGAGTGGAACGGAAAGAAAGTCGGAAGTTTCGGCCGGGCGGCGGCCTTCTCGTTCTACCCCTCAAAAAACCTGCCCCTGATGGGCGACGGTGGGATCCTGGTGACCGACGACGATGAGATCGCGGCCCGCTGCCGCCGACTCCGGGACCATGGCCGACTCAACAAGGACCTGCACGCGGAGGTGGGTTTCAACCTCCGCTTCAACGAGATCCAGGCCGCGGTGGGCCGGGTGCTCCTTCGGCGGCTCGATGGGATGAACGAGAAGCGACGAACGCTGGCCCGCCGATACTCCGAACGGCTTGCCGGGCTTTCCCTCGTGCTGCCGGTGGAGCGCCCCAGCGCCCGCCACGTCTATCACCTCTATGTGATTCGAACTCCTCGGCGGGACGCGCTGGCCCGGTTCCTGAAGGAGCGCGGGATCCAGACCGGTATCCACTACCCAGTCCCCTGCCACCGCCAGCCCGCGGTAGAACGGCTGTCGCGCCCCACCCTTCACCGAACTGAGCAGATCGTCCAGGAGATCTTGACCCTCCCGCTGTCGGCTGGCCACACCGACGCTGAAATCGACCACGTCGCCGCGACGGTGCGGGAGTTCTTCGGTCAGTGACCGGGCGTGCCGTTCGATGACCGCTCCCGCATTGGCTGAGCCGCTCAGGATCCTTCAGAT
>CAYFIG010000169.1:0-2293 GCA_964342905.1 uncultured bacterium | reverse complement strand
TTTTTTCAACTTGAAAAAACTCGCGTAAGGGATCACGGGCGTGCCGTTCGATGACCGCTCCCGTAGCTTGCCGAAACGCTGGTTTCAGGCCAGAGATGGATTGAACATTGGCTGAGCCGCTCAGGATCCTTCAGATCTATCCGAGGGATGACTTCTTCACGGGGGCAGCAGTCCAGCTTCTTGAACTGGCCTCGGGGCTCCGGGCGCGTGGCCACGGCGTGACGATCCTTACCCGACCGAGTCCAATCTGGGAGACGAAGTGCCGTGAGGCGGGAATCACGCATTACGCCCTCCCCCTGCGTCGGTGGTTAGACCTCGCTTCGATTGTCGGTCTGCGCCGGATCATGAAGCGGCATCGGATTCAGGTGATGCATTGTCACAAGGGCCGCGCCCGAACCTTTGCGATTCTCGCAAGCCCTGTCGGCCCGGTCCCCGTGATCGTGCTTAATCGGGGGGTGAGTTTCCCCCTGAACCCCTTGAATCGGCTGGGATATATTACCCGGCGAGTTTCCGCAATCGTCGCGGTCGCCGATTCCATCAAGCGTGGGCTCGTGGCCCAGGGCGTCCCCGAGGGGAAGATCGAGGTGATCTACTCGGGTACGGATACCGACCGCTTCCACCCCAACGTGGACGGCAGCGCGATCCGGCGAGAGCTCGCCCTGACCCCCGACCAGTTTCTGATTACCCAGGTCGGGATCCGGAGCTGGCGCGGCAATGCTGACGTCCTCGACGCCATGGCGCGCGTGGCCCGCCGAGCGCCCCAGGTCCGTCTGCTCTTTGTGGGCGCGCGCCGCGCTGAGGCCCTTTATGATACGGCGCGAGCCACGGGGCTGGACGGCGTCGTGCACGTCTGGGGATACCGGGAGGACATCCCCAACATTCTTGCCGCGAGCGACGTCACGATGGACGCCGCGTACGCCGGCGCCGGGATCACGGGTTCCCTTCGGGAGTCGCTGGCGGTGGAAACACCCGTTATCGGCACCGACCTGGAAGGCATTCCCGAACTCATCCAGGACGGCGAGATCGGGCTCCTGGTCCCGCCCCGGAACCCCGAAGCCCTCGCCCAGGCCATCCTCCGGATCATGGAGAACCCGGTGAAAGCCAAAGAGATGGCCCGAGCGGGGCGCAAGCGAGTGGAGGCGCTGTTTTCCACCCCCGTCAAGGTGCAACGCACCGAAGCGCTCTACCGGCGCCTTTTGGCCGAGCGGTCATGAAGAAG
Source organism: uncultured bacterium (assembly GCA_964342905.1). Classification (GTDB taxonomy): domain Bacteria; phylum Methylomirabilota; class Methylomirabilia; order Rokubacteriales; family CSP1-6; genus CAYFIG01. The sequence goes on along the minus strand of CAYFIG010000169.1, from coordinate 1,074 downwards.
AAGGGGTTCACCCTGTTTCTCCGGCTCTTCCGCTACCTCCGACCCTATTGGGGGTGGCTCGTCCTCGGCACCGCCCTGGCGTTGGTGGTGGCGGCCATGGAAGGAGCGATCGCCTGGCTTGTCAAACCGGCCATGGACGAGATTTTCCTCAAGCGCGATCTCCTCATGTTCAAGCTGATCCCGCTGGCCCTCCTGATCGTTTATGTGGTCAAGGGTGGCAGCCGCTACGGCCAATCCTATCTGATGGCGATGGTGAGCGAGCGGGTTATCGCCACGATCCGGCGCGACCTTTACGCCCACATCCAGGGGATGCCGCTCGCGTTCTTCTCCGACCTCCACTCCGCGGAGCTAATGTCGCGGGTAATCAACGACGTGAACCGGCTGGCCCGACTTTCCTCGCAGGTGCTTGTCATGGCGATCCGGCAGGTCGCCACTATCGCGGTCCTCCTCAGCGTCATGGTGGTACGAGAGTGGATCCTGACCTTGATCGCGGTGGTCATCTTTCCTTTCGTCGGGGCAACAGTCGGAGCCATCGGGCGGAAGCTCTACAAGATCAACAAGCGTTCCCAGGAGAAAATCGCCGAGCTGAACGTGGTCCTTCAGGAATCCTTCACCGGCACCAAGATCGTGAAGGCCTTCGGCCGGGAGCGCCACGAGCAGGCGCGCTTTGACCGCGTCAACCAGCGCCTGCTCGATCTCTCCCTCAAGGACCACCGAACCGACGAGATTACCGAGCCCCTCATGGAGGTGCTCGGGGCGTTTGGGATTATGGGGACGCTCTGGTACGGCGGCTACCAGGTGATCCAGGGCCACATGACCCCGGGGACCCTCTTCTCCTTCACCGCGGCGGTGATCCTGCTCTACGGCCCGGTCCGAAAGCTTTCCCGGATCGCCAACACGATCCAGCAATCAACCGCTTCGGTGGAACGGGTCTTCGACGTCCTCGACACCCCGCCGGCGATTGTGGACCGGCCAGGAGCCACAGCCCTCGCCGAGTTCAGGGATCGGATCGAGTTCGACCGGGTGAGCTTTCGCTACTCCGATGGTGACGCCCCTGTGCTGAGCGATATCACC
>CAYFIG010000168.1:0-5128 GCA_964342905.1 uncultured bacterium | reverse complement strand
ACACCTCGGGGAGATCCAACCCTTCGCGGAGCAGGTTGATCCCGATGAGGCAGTCAAATTTCCCGAGCCGGAAGTCCCGAATCACCTCCACCCGGTCCAGGGTGTCGATGTCCGAGTGGAGGTAGCGCACGCGCAAGCCCATCTGCTGGTAGTATTCCGTCAGGTCTTCCGCCATGCGCTTGGTCAGCGTGGTCACTAGCACGCGCTCATCCCGCTCAGCTCGGGCTCGGATTTCGTGGAGCAGATCGTCCACTTGCTCAGTGGCCGGGCGCACCGTGATCCGCGGATCCATGAGGCCGGTGGGACGGATGATCTGCTCCACCACCGCTCCATCTGCAATCTGGAGCTCGTACTCCCCGGGGGTCGCCGACACGTAGATCGTTTGCCCCGTTGCGGCCTGGAACTCTTCGAAGGTCAGCGGCCGGTTATCGAAGGCCGAGGGGAGCCGAAAGCCGTACTCCACCAGGCTCTCCTTCCGGGAGCGATCGCCATGGTACATCCCGCGGATCTGGGGGACGGCGACGTGGCTCTCGTCGATGATGACGAGCGCATCCTTCGGAAGATAGTCGATGAGGATCGGGGGTGGCTCGCCCGGCTTACGACCGGTCAGGTGGCGGGAATAGTTCTCGATACCGTGGCAGTAGCCGATCTCCCGAAGCATCTCAATATCAAAGAGGGTTCGCTGCTCAAGCCGCTGGGCCTCCAGCAGCCGATTGCGAGAGCGGAAAAACGCCAACCGCTCGGTCAGCTCCTCTTTGATCCCCTCGATGGCCCGCTCTGTCTGGTCCTCGGGGGTCACGTAATGGTTGGCCGGGTAGATGTGGATCTGGGCAAGCCGGCCCAGGAGCTGCCCCCTGAGCGGATCGATCTGGTGGATGGCCTCCACCGTGTCACCGAAGAGCTCGGTCCGGAGCGCGGTGGTCTCACCGGAAGCGGGGAACACCTCTACCACGTCCCCTCGCACCCGGAACGTGCCCCGGTGGAAATCATAATCGTTCCGCTCGTACTGGATCCCCACGAGCTGCCTGATGAAGTGGTCCCGGTCCAGGGTTTCTCCCTCCCGCAGCGAGAGGTGCATCCCGTGATAGGTTTCCGGAGAGCCGATGCCGTAGATGCAGGAGACCGAGGCGACCACAATCACGTCCCGCCGCTCGAGCAGCGCCTGGGTGGCGGAGTGGCGCAACCGGTCAATCTCGTCGTTGATGAGCGCGTCCTTCTCGATGTACGTATCGGTCTGGGGAATGTAGGCCTCGGGCTGGTAGTAGTCGTAGTAGGAGACGAAATACTCCACGGCAGTCGATGGAAAGAAGGCTTTGAACTCTCCGTAGAGTTGCGCGGCCAGCGTTTTGTTCGGCGAAATCACCAGCATTGGGCGCTGCAGCTGGGCGATGAGTGACGCGACCGTGTACGTTTTCCCGGATCCCGTGACGCCCAGCAGGACGCAATGGGAACGACCGCCCTGGATCAGGCGCACCAGCTCTGCGATCGCCCGCGGCTGGTCTCCCCTGGCCTCGAATTCAGCGCAGAGGTGAAACACCGGTTGTTAGACGGAAGAGGGAACGGCGACGAGATACTTTCGCCAGGAGTCGAGGAACGAGTCGGCGTGGGGGTGTCGGAGCACCGAGAACAGGAACCGCGGGTGGGCCGGCTCCCGGATGAGGCTCATTCCTGCTTCGTCCACGGTGCGGTTCCCCTTCCGGAGATTACACCGGAGGCAGGCGGCCACCACATTGGTCCAGGTGGTCTCCCCGCCCCGGGAACGGGGGACGACATGGTCCACGGTGAGCCGCTCGCCGCGGCGGCCGCAGTACTGGCAGGTGTAGCCGTCCCGCCGGAGGATGTTCTTCTTGTTGAAGGCCACCCGGTCCAGGAACGGTTTCCGGATATATACCTCGAGCCGGATGACAGCCGGGAGGGGAATGCTTATGGATGGAGATCGAATGATTCGAGAGGAGGCTTCGACACTTTCGGCTTTGCCCCTCAGGAGAAGGGTAATGGCCCGCTTGGCGTTGGTGAAGTGAAGGGGCTCGAAGGTCGAATTCAGCACCAGTACCGCAATCTCATCCATATTGGTTCATAAGGATAGTCGCCTCTTCCCGTCCTGTCAACCTCTGGCAGCTGGACTGGTGGGCTCGCCTCATCCGCGCACGAGGTTCTTCAGCAAAAAGAACAGGTTCGCAGGGCGCTCGGCCAGCCGCCGGACGAAGTAGCCGTACCACTCTTCACCGAAGGGGACCAAGAGCCGGAGCCGAAGCCCCTGGCGCCGGATCGGGGCATGCAGGTCGCTGCGGATCCCGTAGAGCATCTGGATCTCGAACTGATCAGAGGAGATCCCGAGCGTTCGGGCCCGATCCCAAGCCCGCGTGATCAGCCGCTCGTCGTGAGTGGCGAAGGCCGGGTAGACGCCCCGCCTGATGGCTTCGGGGGAGAGCAGGAGATCCATGAGTCGGGCGTAGTTAGCATCCACCTGGCGCTTGTCGGGAAAGGCCAGCGCGGCCGGTTCCCGGTAGGCGCCCTTACAGAGGCGAACCGTGGCCCCGAGGGCGATCAACCGCTTGACATCGGCTTCGCTCCGGCGGAAGTATGCCTGAATCACGCAGGCCACACGGGGAAAGTCCCGCGCGAGTCTCTCATAGATGGCCAGGGTTCGCTCGGTGTAGGCACTGGATTCCATGTCAACCCAGACGCGGGTCCCCGCGGCCTGGGCGCGCTCAAGGATTCGCCGCATGTGCTCCAGGCACAGGGCCTCGGAAAGATCCAGGCCCATGTGGGTCAGTTTGAGGGAGGGGAGACAGGAGAGATTCCGCCGCTTAATTTCGTCGAGGAGCTCCACGTACACTTCGGCAGCGGCTCGGGCCTCCGCCGAGTTCCGCACGTTTTCTCCCAGATACGTGACGGCAGCAAGGAGGCCCTCGGCGTTGACCCGCTCAATGGCAGCAAACGCCTCTTCCGGGCTCGTTCCCGCCACGAACCGCCGGATCAGACGCCGCGTGAGCCGAGCGCGGTCGAGGGCGCGACCGATCGCGCGACGTTCAGAGAGGCGCAGGAGAAGTGTCCGGAGCATACGCCACGGTAGCACCGCGCTTGACGGAGGGTCAAGGCGCTGAGCGCGCCAGGTAGTCGATCAGGATCCCCTCGCGGAGGCCGAAGTCGCAGACGAGGAGGGAGCCAGAGCCGAACGTATCCATGGCAGCCAGGCAGATGGCGATGCCGGGAATGATCACGTCCGCCCGCCCGGGCTCGAGACACGGCAAGGCCGCACGGGCCGCCACGGGAAGGGCACCAAGGGTGGCCAACAGTTCCTCGATCCGGTGCCGTTGGAGACGATAGCCGTGGACTTTCTCAGGATCGTACTCTGGGAGGGCTTGGTCCAGCGCGGCCAGCGTCGTGACCGTTCCTGCCGTCCCGACTAGGTGATCGGGCCTCTCCTCGGGCAGGAAATCGCGAAGCTCCCGGGCCAGCTGCGCCCGGACCTCCCGGTCCAGCCCGGCGTAGCGGCCCCAGTCCACGGGCTCGGAGGTCATATAGCGCTCAGCGAGTGGCACGACCCCAAGCGCCAGGCTCCGGGTGAGGACGGACTTCCGGTCCCGGGCGAGGATGAATTCGGTACTTCCGCCCCCGATGTCGAAGACGACGATGGATCCAGAAAGCGCCGGCAGCCCGTGAAGCACGCCGAGCATGGTCAGCCGCCCTTCGTCTTCTCCGGGCACTACCTGAACCTCTTGACCCGTTGCCTGTCTGACCCGGTCAAGGAATGCCGACCGGTTCGCCGCTTCTCTCACCGCGCTGGTTCCAATAATCAGGATTCGCTCGGCCCCGAAGGCTCGGGCCCGTCTGCAGAACTCGGCCACCGTCGCCACGGCGCGCTCCATGGCGGCCTCGCCCAACCGGCCGCTGTCGCGAAGCCCCTCGCCCAGGCGGGTGATTGTTTGGGCCTGGGCCAGGGGTCGCCAGCTTCGGTTCTCTGCGACCTCCACGACGAGCAGCCGGATCGTGTTCGTGCCCAGGTCAATGGTGGCCAGGCGGGTCATGCAGGGTTCCCCACGCCCAGAGCGGAGACCTGCTTCCGCAGGGACTCCGGCAAAAGCCTCCGTCCTGGACAACGAGTCCTAGCGCTCGGGTCGGCGAAGCCTCAGGGCGTTGGCCAGGGCGCCCAGCACCCGCTCGTTCGCGAACGGCTTCACGAGCATCAGGTCCACGCCGCTCTCCTGGATCCGGGCCGGGTCCAAGAGGTCTCCCCAGCCCGTGATAAGAATCACCGGGGTGCCTGGGGCCATCTGCTTCACTGCCGAGGCGACCTCGAGTCCCGAGCGCTCCGGCATCGACAGGTCTGTGATCACCACATCGTAGCTCCCGCTCTGGAAGCGGGCCAGCCCCTCGAGGCCGTCCGCGGCGGTCTCCACGGTATAGCCCGCGGGAACAAGCAACTCCACAAGCATCTCGCGAATGTGCTCCTCGTCCTCGATGACAAGCACCCGGGCAGGAGCCTGGGCGGCCTCGCCGCGGGGCGCCGGCGTGGGGGCGAAAGCCGGGGTGGCGCCTTGGGCCAGCGGGAACAAAATCTTGAAGCTGGTCCCCTCGCCTTCCCGGCTGTCCACCTCGATGGTCCCCTGATGGCGGGCCACGACGCCGTAGACCACCGAAAGGCCGAGCCCCACCCGCTGGGGCGACCGGGTCGTAAAGAACGGGTCGAACAGACGGCGCCTGACCATCTCGCTCATCCCAGTGCCGGTGTCCTTGACAAGGAGCTCCACGCGGTCGTCGCGCCGCCGGGTGGTGAGAGAGAGCCGCCCGCCACCCGGCATCGCATCAACGGCGTTCAGGATCAGGTTGATCAGCATCTCACGGAGATCTGGTGAGATGCCGACGACCGGCGCGGTCTCCGCCAGATCGGTCACCACCTCGACCCTGACCCCGTGGGCTTCTGCCTCGTCCTTCCAGCGCGGCCGGGCGAGGGCCACCGCCTCCTGGACCAGCGCGCTGAGGTTCACGAGGGTTGGCGCCTCGGCCATCCGGGTGGCGGCGAAGCTTTGCAGCCGCCGAATCGTATCGGCAGCGCGCCAGCCCGCTTCCTCGACGACACCCAGGTCGTCCCGCAGCTTTTCCTCGCTGGTTTGCTGGAGGATCA
>CAYFIG010000167.1:0-5135 GCA_964342905.1 uncultured bacterium | reverse complement strand
GGCAGAAGAACTTCTGGTGGCTCATGGGGAGCTTCTGGGTCTGCGGCGTCACCACTGCCGGGCTCATCGACACCCACTTGATCCCCTACGCCCAAGACGTGCACATCGACACCATCACCGCGGCTACGGCGTTCGGCGTGCTCGGGACCTTCAACGTGCTAGGGACCCTCTTCGCCGGGGCCGTGTCGGATCGGTGGGGGCACAAGTGGGTGCTGGGCTGGGTCTATGCCGGGCGAGCGCTGACGCTCGTCGTTCTCCTCCTCGTTCGGGAGCCGGTGATGCTCTTCGTCTTCGCCGTCGCCTTCGGCCTCGTGGACTTCGCCACGGTCCCCCCCACCACAACGCTCTCCACCACTCTCTTCGGACGCCGCTCCGGCGGCACCGTGATCGGCCTGGTCTCGCTGAGCCATCAGATCGGCTCAGCGATGGGCTCCTACGCGGGCGGGCTGATCCACGACTGGGCGGGAAGCTACGTGCTGTTCTTCCTGACGGGAGCGCTCCTCTGTGCCGCCGCGGCAGCCATGAGCTGGGCCATCTCCGAGGCGCCGGAGCCGGCCCGCGCCGAGCCGGCGCCCGCGTAACGGCTCTCACACGTGCCGCCCCTCAGGGTGTGGGTCCGGTTCGATGCCGTTGTTGCGCGGCGTCAGGCCGGTTCAGTCGGGCGGTCTCGTAGAGGAAGAGGGCCGCGCCGCCGCGAATCGTGGCGCGCTTGTCCAGGGGGAGCACGGAGATCCGAGTGGACGCTAACGCGCGGGAAAACGCGTAGCGACCGGCCCAACGAAGAATGGAAGCTTCGCGTGGCTTGAGCGACTCGGCCACGCCCCCGGTCACCAGGACCACCTCAGGGTTCAGGCCGTTGACTACTGCAGCGAGCCCGGCACCGAGCGCCTGACAGATCTCCTCCACCAGAGCCGTCGCCAGCGGATCGCCAGCCTCGGCAGCGTTGAACACGTGGGCCGCGGTCACCATTGCCGGATCGCCACCCGCCAGGGCCAGAAGCGCGGAATTCCGATCCCCCTTCAGGCGTTCCCTAGCCTCGGCAGCGATATCCGGCCCTGCCACATAGGCTTTGAGACACCCTCGCCCCCCGCAGAAGCACGGGCGGCCGTCGAAATTGATCGAGATGTGGCCCAGCTCGCCACCGTACCCCGCGGCACCTCGAACCAGATGGCCGTCCAGGATAATCCCGCCTCCAACGCCGGTGCCAATGGCCAGGAGGACCAGCGAGCGCGCCCCTCGGCCTTCCCCGAAACTCCACTCCCCCAGGGCCAGGGCATTGACGTCGTTGTCCACGAACGCGGGGAGCCCTGAGCGTTCGCGGAGCTTCTCGGCCAGTGGCTGCCGGGCCAGCTCAGGGACGTTCTGCACATCCTCGCCGACGACACCAGCTTCCGCGTCCACCGCTCCTGGCACTCCCGCGCCGATCCCGAGCACGCGAATATTTTCGGCTCTGGAGGTGGCCAGGAGACCATCCAGCACTGCGTCCATGGTTTCGAGCGCGGTCCCGCGCTCGCGAGTGGGAGCTTGAACCTGTGCCAGCAATTCTCCGTCAGCCGTGACAAGGCCTCCGGCAATGGTCGTCCCACCCACATCCAGCGCCAGGATTGCCTCGCGGCTCATGGGAGATCGCCGAAGTGGCGGAGCCTGATTCCCTGAACCTCCGCCGCTTTCCGGACTGCGGGATCGGTCAGCCCCTGGAGCTCGACCTCCCTCTGTTGGCCGTAGCGGCTATAAGCGAGGTCGGCGTCAAAGTAGCCCGGATGAGTCATGAACTCTGAGAACCCCTCGGGCAAGACGGCGAGATGACTCAGCAGCCGCTCGGCTGACCAGTAAGGGTCGGGGCCGGACTCGCCGAAGAAGTGATCGGGTGTTCTGAGGCCTGCGGCACGAGCGGCCTGCCGAGTCTCTTCGTCCTGGCTCCTCACGGGAACGCCGAGGTCACGGGCCAGGGTCCAGGCGATCTCGCGGATCGGGGAGTGTCGGCCGACGTGGTGGTGGCTGTCCAGGTGGGTCGGGGGGCGGCCCAGAAGCGCGACGAATGCGTCCACCTGGGCCCTGAGCTCCCGCTCCGCCTCCTCTGGCTTCGCGCGCGCAGCAGTCTGCCGGGCGTCCCGAATGAATTTCCCCTCGGAGTCCACCAGCGAAGGCACGGCGGACGGCTGAGAGAGTGGTGGCCCGAGCGTCAGGTTCAGGTGGAGGCCCACGCCGAGACGCGTGGCCTTGAGCTGGATAAGAAGCTCCGCGTCCACCAGACGATTGACCAGCAAGGTCGTGCTGGTGACGATTCCCGTCCGGTGCGCCTCCAGGATCCCCCGGCTGACCCCGGCGGTGAGCCCGAAGTCATCAGCGTTGACGATGAGGGATTTCACTGTGAGGCGGAGCCCTGGATGACAAACCTCTCGATGTGAGTGGGAAGGCCAGAGACGCGGAGGACGCCTTCCGTGTCCAGGCTTCGGATGTGGTCCAGCCGCTCATAGCCGATCCGGGGGAATGACTGCACCTCGCTGCCAAGGATCTCCGGCTTGAGCCCCACCGCTTCGAGCTTGGCGAAGGCGGTCTTTTTGCCGAGGAAGGCGAAGATCGTGAAGACAAGCCTTCCACCCGGAGTGAGATGGGCAGGACCGCCCTGGATCACCCTGTCGAGAATCTCCCAGCCGTCCACCCCGCCGTTGTCAGCTGCGGCCGCGGGATCATCTCGTTCGCGCCCTGGCGGGGTCGGCATCTGGGGAGGGTTCGTGCAAATCAGGTCGAAGCGCATATCCCGGACTGGCTCATAGCAGTCGCCAACCCTCGCCTCCACCCGATCGCCGACGCCGTTCAAGAGGGCATTTTCTCTGGCGCAGGCCAGAGCCTCGGGGACCACGTCGGTAGCCACGACACGGCAGCCGGCCTTGGCCGCCAGCACCGCGGCCAGCCCCACGCCTGTTCCCAGCTCGAGCACCCGCTCGCCCGGGCGGAACTCAAGGTGCCGCGCAAAGAGGAGCGAGCCCGCCTTAGGCACCTGCACCCCCTCCGCCACCCTGAACAGGAGCCCCTGATAGACATAGAGCAGGAGGCCTTCATCGAATGCCATCGCGACCCTCGCTACCTCCAGTGCCGTGGCAAGAACCGAGCAGATCAAGGACGCAGGGAGGAGGCCGCCGGAGGTGTACTCTCTGTACATTGAGGATGGCCGACGACCGAGGACGCAGAGATGCGACGGTTATTGGCACGGCACGCTACTTCCCCTGCACCTTCCTAAAGTAGAGCCGGAGCGACTCCTTGAGCTGGGCGCGGGCCCCGGAGTTGGTCTTGGCGTCCTCGAGGAGCTCCAGGTCGAGCTGAAGGGGCACACCCTCTTTCTTCACGCCATCCAGCTCGGCGGTAAGCCCGCAGCGCTCATCAGACTCGGTGAAGACCACCTTCGCCTTCTGAAAGGCGCCGGTCTCCTGGGCGAGCTGCTCGATCGTGTCGATGAGCATCTGCTTTAGTGCTTCGGCCTCCACGCTCGGCACCGTGGAGAAGGCGGCGATGAGGTTGATCTCTGCCATGACGCCCTCTTACCGCTCGCCGTCCCAGACCTTCAGGATGTCGGCATGCACGTTGGCGGCGTTGGCGCGGATGGCGAAGCTGATCGCCTCCCGCAGCTCGTCCTCGGTTGCTCCAGCACTCCTGGCACCTGCCAGGTCACGCTTCGCTCAGTGGGTGTTCCCCACGGCCAGATTCGCCGCGAGGTAGCAGAGCGAGGCCGTTTTGGGATCCAGCACTCCCTTCGTGTAGCGCCAGCTTGCAATCACCTTCTCTTCGAGCATGTCACTCCCTCCTCATTACATTTCCTTCCGGATCTGGAACGGATGAAGCCAGCAGGTCCAGACGCCCGCCGTGTTCTGGATCGCGAGCCGGACCTGAATTGCTCGGGTATCGTGGACAGTCCAAAGGAAAACTGACTGGTCCGCGGCCTCCCCACACTCCTCGCAGACCCAGGCTGCGGCGAACCGCTCCGGCTCCTGCTGGACCGCGGTGTGGCTCTCGGGCGTGACGAACAGGGCAACCTCGTCGAAGAGGAAGGCGTTGATGTCCGGGCGGAAAGAAAGCGGCTCCCCTGAGGGCTCGCGGGCCCAATGGTCGAGAAGCGGGAGGAGCGATGTCTCGCGGCGGGCGACCACGAACTCGTACTCGGTGTCGAGATTTCCCTCGGCCACCCGACAGCTCGTGAGGAAGTCGCTCAGCTCGGTGAGGGAAACCTTGGAAGCGTAGAGCCGAGGGGCGAATGTCCCTTGCCCCTGAGGCGCCAGGATGAAATACGGTGAGTCCGGCGTCACCTCGAGGACCGGCCCTGCTACCTGGTACACCCGCCCCTGGCCGGCCTCCGTCACTGCGTCATACCAGATCAGAGTGGCAGCGGCACCGGCTTGAATCCAGGTCGTCTCGTCGGCCATGAGCAATCCTCGATCGGGAGCCAGTCTACCATGCCGGCCTCGGGCCTGAAATCCCCGCTGGGTCGGTCAGCAGGAGGCGATCATCGATGCCGATGGCCGTGTGAAGGCACCTCACCTCCTCTCCGCTCATCAGTGAGGCAGCCCGCCGCGGTCTGATCCCGGCCTCCCAGAGGATCTCATCAGCGTAGGCATTCCCGAGCCCGCCGATCCATCGCTGGTCGCAGAGCAGGGCCTTCACCGGAAGGATCTTGTGCCGGTTGTAGAGAGCCGCCAGCGCTTCAGGGGTAAACGCGGGATCCAGCGGGTCGAGGCCGATTCGCTCCTTCTTATTCACCCCCACCCACATCTTCGGATCCCCGGGTCGCATGGGGTTGAAGTGGTCGTCGGACAAGACGAGTCTGGCGTCATCGTCGAAGCGAAGCGTGAGAACTGCTTGGGGAACTATCCCTAAGGGCCCCGGGCCGAAGTAGTAAATCTCCCCGCGGAGCATCAGGTGGATATCCAGCCGATCCCCGCTGCCGAGAAGGACCGCCAGAGTCTTTCCCCGGCGCACCAAGCCCTTGATCTGCTGGCCGGTCACCCTGGCGCTGAACTGACCTGGCGCCTCCCCTCTGAGAACTCGGAGGTGACGAACGTCGACGCTGGTGAGGACTCGCCCCGCCAGGAGCGGGCGAAGCGCCTCCGCGTACACCTCCAGCTCAGGCAGCTCGGCCATTG
>CAYFIG010000166.1:1366-5152 GCA_964342905.1 uncultured bacterium | reverse complement strand
GATGCCGAACATGGCCCCTTCCAGCCCCTTCCGGGCCGGCACGTCGAAGTACTTGCGGGTCTTGACCCAGCGGGCAGCCAGCCCCTGCCGCGCCGCCTCATCGCCGATCTTGGCGAGCTCCGCGTCCACGCGCGAGGCCGGGATCGCCTTGCCCAGGATGGCGGTGTCCGGACATTCGGCAACACAGCTCATGCAGCCGACGCACCGCTCGGTGACGAACTCCGGGATCTCCGGAGACAGGTAGGAGAAATCCCTGAGCGCGGCCGTGCCCGGCGGGATGAGGCTTCGCGCGACGCCCACATCGGCCGGCAGCTCCTGAGACCCAACCCCCTTCTCGTAGGCGCCGATGACCCGGGCGTTGAAATCCTCCACATAGGCCTCGACGTCCAGCGCCAGCACCCCGGAGGTCAGGAACTGGCTCTCGTGGGCCTCCTTGGCGGCCCCAGGCTCCTTCGTCCCGATCTCAGGCTCGGGCTCGAGCGGGTTGTTGAAGATCAGCTCCTCAGCCACGGGCATGCTCCTCCGCCATGCGCCGCACCAGATCGCTGACCGACAGGATGCCGATGGGGCGCTCGCGGCCCGCCTCGCGCTCGGTCACGACGACCCGGTGGATCCTCCGCTCGTGCATCAGGGCGATCGCCTCTTCGACCGGCGTCTCCGCGCGCACGCTCGCGACCGGTGAGGACATCAGGTGCCGTGCCGTCATGCCTCGCCAGTGGCGGAGATAGGGCTGGACGAAGGTCGCGTTCGCCAGGTCGGTGCTCGAGATTACGCCGACCGCGTAGCCGCCCTCGTCCACCACCACGACGGCGCTGATGTTGTGGACCTTCAGGATCTCCGCGACCTCGGCCGCCGCGGTGTCCGGCCGGCACGTGACCACGCCCTCGTGCATCCAGTCTCGAACCAGCGTCCTAGCCACAGAGCCCTCCCTGCCCCACCAGCACCACGGGCGCCATCACCTCCGGTGGAATTTCGATGACCTCCTCATAGCCGCGGCGCACAGCCCGCAGATTCTCCTGCACCACCGCCTCGCCCCGTTTGCCGAAGAACCTCCTGAGCGAGCGCTCCACCGCCTCGAACACCTCGGCGGCGGCGAGGCCCCGCTCGCGCAGGAAGGGAGTGGCCCGGAGAAAGACGCCGAGGAGGACGATCCCCTGCATGCGCTGCTGGAGTTCACGGCGTGAGGAGACCTCGCGCGCGATGCGCGCGGTGTCCAGGGCGAGAACCCGGATGCGCCTGTCGACGATCAGGCGCCGGGCGTGCTCGGGGATGTCGGCCCAGATCGCGGCCGGGTCAGTCCTGGCGCTCTGGAGGAACACCATCCCGCCGTCGGAAAGACCGGCCAACGGGTCGCCGAGCCGGAAGGCGTTGACGTCGTTCAGGGGCACAAAGTCCACGCGCGCCAGCTCCGAGTGGGCTCGGATCGGGCTCTCCGCCACGGTGAGGGAGTAGGTGGTGGGAAGCCCCTTCTTCTCCGACCCGTAGAGCGGGTAGGCCTGAACCTTGAGGTGAAAGAGGTCGCCCAGGACCGTGGCGATGACCCGATTCGTCGCCACCGAGCCGAAGCCCCCCACCGAGTGGCCGCGCATGGAGAACGCTCCCGGCGGCCGGATGTCCGGGTCTTCCCTCCTGGGCAAGGCCAGAGGGTGCGCGACGCCGAGGACGAAGAAGCGCGGTCTTCCCCGCCGCATCGCCGTCACCGCGGCCACGAAGTCACCGGGACGGATGTCACGCCCACCCAGGCCAGCCACCCCCGAGAAGATGCACGGCATTCGGGAGATGGTGGGATACCCCGCCCGGCCGGTCAGGGCATCGGCGAAGGCCGCCTTGATCTCGGCAGCCAACGGGTTTGACTGGGCGGTCGGGACATCGACCCGCTCAATGACGGCAATGGCCTCGAGATCCTTCAGGGCAGAAACGATCTGGGGACCGGGGAACGGACGGAAGGCAGTCACGTGAAGAGTACCCACCCGCCATCCCTTCTCGGCCCGCATCCACTCCGCCGTCGGCATCGCCGTCTCGAGGAGGCTCCCCATGCCCACGATGGCGTACTCGGCATCCTCGAGCCGGTAGCCTTCGGCCAGCCCGTAGCGCCGGCCCGTCAGCTCTCTGTAGCGATCCATCACCTGCTCGAGGATTCCGGGCAGCCGGTCGTAGAAGAAGCGCTGGGCGATCTTGCCCTTCATGTAGGCATCCTGATTCTGGACCACGCCAGACATGATGGGCTTGGCCGGGTTCATCAGATTCCGGAGCCGGGTCATGGCGTAGGGGTCGCCGATGAACTCCTTCATCAGCTCGGGCTCAGGCAGGAGCACGTTCTCCACCGTGTGGGTGGTGAGGAAGCCATCCTGGACGCTCAGGAACGGGGTCTCGGACTCCTCAGCCGCCCGGCGGGCGATGAGAGCCAGATCGCCGGCTGCCTGGGCGTTCATGGCGAAGAGAATGCTCCAACCCGTGTCCGCCACAGCCATGACGTCATCGTGGCCGCAGTGGATGTTCAGAGCCTGGGAGGTCAAAGCGCGGGCCCCGACGTGGAAGACCACGGGAAGGCGCTTGCCTGAAATCGTGTAGAGAACTTCCTTCATGAGGACAAGCCCCTGCCCGGAGGTGAAGTTAGTGACGCGCCCCCCGGCCAGCGCAAAGCCCTCGCACGTGGAGGCCGAGGAGTGCTCGGACTCCAGCTCGAGAAAGAAGAGGGGCTCGCCCCAGAGATTTTTCTCCCCGTTAGCCTGGACCGCCTGGTAGCCGCCCCCCATGTTGGTGGACGGGGTGATCGGGTAGGCGCACGCCCCCTGAGAGATATGGGTCTCCACCCAGACCACCATCTCGGACCCGTCGGCTGTCGCAGGGATCCCTGGGTAGCGAGGACTCGGAGCCATGGCGTCAGCCGCCCCTTCTTTTCGCGCGCCTCACAGGCCCGAGCAGTTCCTCCACCCAGGTAAACGCCGCCACCGCGGTGGGGAACCCGGAGGTCGTCACCGCGAGCAGGACCACGTGCTCGATCTCCTGCGGCGTTGCCCCGGCTTCAAGGGCCCGCTGAGCATGAGAGCGGACGGCGCCTTCCAGGCGGCCGCCGATAGCCATTCCGAGCTTCACCAGCTCCCGCGTTTTCTGGTCGAGAGGCCCCGCCTCATGGGCGGCTCCGCCCAGCGCTTCGTACGGTTCGTACACGCTCCGGTAGCGTCTCCGGAACGTCTCAAACGCCTTCGGAAGCTTCGCCATGCGTTCCTCCTTGATCACTCCGGGGCGAAGGAGATGCCGCAGCCGCAGGTCTGCCTGACGTTGGGGTTGTGAAAGATGAAGCCAGCCGTGAGCCCGTGCTGCACATAATCCAGGGTCGTCCCGTTCAGGTAGAAGTAGCTCTTGCGCTCCACCACGACCGTCACCCCGTCCACCTCGAACCACCGGTCGTGGGGGCCGACTTCTGTGTCAAACTCGATGCTGTATGAGAGCCCCGCACAGCCTCCTCCTCGCACCCCCATCCGAAGGAAGGCGTGAGCCGCATTCTGCTCCGCCATGACCCGCTTGACCTCCTTCACGGCCGCCTCAGTGAGCGTGATCATGCATCTCCTCCTTCAGCCCCCCTCACGCCGCCCTCTCGCGCCGGTGAGCCCGGCTCGGATCCGGCTGCGCGAAGCGACGGGAACCCTGTCCTGACAGGCGGCGGGCCACCTCGCAGACGCCCCTTCTGAGAGCTGCTCCGAAGAGCCCGCCGTCCCGGTACTAGAACCGTGCCAAAGGGCCGGAGTCACGGCGGCCACGGGCCAGGACCGGCAGGGGCGTGTA
>CAYFIG010000166.1:0-1356 GCA_964342905.1 uncultured bacterium | reverse complement strand
TTCCCACTGCCGCGGGTACGCCGAGTCCAGACAGCGACGCCCGCACGCCACTGCGGTGGGCGGGTCGAACACGCTACAGCTCTTCACCGCCACCTGGCGCCTGAACCCCGGTAGTCCGCGCTCGTCGAACTCCACCTCCACCTCCCGCCGGTGCAGCGGGCACCAGAACCGCCGGCGCCGGGCCATGGCAGGGAAAAGCACCAAAAGCGGAGTTAAGGATGATCTCCAATGCATCGCAAAGAAGTCAGTGCAAGGGGGATGCCGCGCAGGTGGAGGCTGGAAACTACCAGAAAATTGAGGAGTTACTTAGAGGGCTTCGAAAGGGGTCGGGGTCGGATTGGTGCCCCGTTGCCTCACCTGTGGACGCGCTGCCCCATTCGCTCCTCGGCCTGGCTTTCAGGTTTATCGGGCCCGCAACCACGAACGCTACACGGTCCAGATGCCCTTTTCCGGTGGTAACGACCTGGGCCCTAGCAAAGGGCTTCGCCGTCTCGAAGTGGACGGGTGAACCACGATCCGGGGCGGGGAATGTGGAGAAGGAATATGTGCGCTGCCGAGGTACCGCCCAATGGCTTCGTGGCCCAGGTTGAGCTCGGTGACGTAGGTCTTGATCGTCTGGGGCCGATGGGGCCGAGGGGCGTGCTCATCGCCATTGACGAAGAAGGCGGTCAGCTTCACCGGGTGCGAAACCTAAAACCCTTTCGTAAGGATGACGATGAGCTGGTAGTCGAACTCCTTGGCGCTCGTCACGGGTAACTGGACCCCGGCCCGGAGGTTCCAGCCCTTGGCCGGCTCCACGCTGACCCCCGGGGTGAGGTAGAGCTGCACCCGTTCCTTCAACGGGTCCTCGCCCTGGATCGTCGTCACGCTGTTCAGCTCCAGGATCACGCCCAGCCGCTCGACGGGGGAGTAGGTCGCCGTCAGGTTGGCGGCGAGCTGCTGCTCCTTGGCCGGCCTGATGGATTCCGCGCCCTCCTCTTCGGCCCGGATCGTGGCATCCCGGTCCAGTTGCCAGGTGTAGAACAGATCGGCCTGGAGACTGAAGGGACCGAGCCCCTTGCCCGCTGCCAGGAACGGGGCCAGGCTCCACTTCCCCCCGAGCTCCCGCGGCTCGCTCCCGGTGGAGAAGGTCATCTTGAGCCCCCCCGAGAGAGCGAACTGGTGGGCCGGCAGCAGCAGAGGTACGTACTTGGCCATGAGGCTCACGTCGCCGGTCCCGCCCACGGTGGGCTCGGAGTCTCTCGGGTCGCGGACCTGAAACGGCACCGCCAGCTTGAGGCCGAACGACGGGACCGGAGCGTACTGGAGGCTGCTCAAAGCCACCCCGTACGCGCGCTCCGTCCTGGACTTGGAGGT
>CAYFIG010000165.1:2849-5228 GCA_964342905.1 uncultured bacterium | reverse complement strand
TCTCTAGCACCATCGCACGCATTTATCTGAGCCGGTAGAGCGGGGCCAGGGCCTCAAAGGTCGCGACGGCAGCCTTCGTGTATTCTGTGGGCCCCCACTTGACCGCGTCGGCCTGACTCACGCGCCGTCCGACCACGAGCTGGCCGTCGCGGGTTCGGGTCAGCTCTTCGGCAAGCCGCACGATCTCCTCGGTGGAAAGGTCAGCCAGGAGTGCTGCGGGCTCTTCGTCGTGCTCGTTCTTGAACCACGCCAGGCTTTGGGTTTTCTTGAGAGCTGGGATCAGCTTGGGCGCGTGCTTCTTCCACGCCGTCACCCACTTCTTCTTCTCGGCGTACTCGGGCCCCGCCTCGAAGAGGAAGCGCAGAGAGTGGCGGGAGATGGCCACCTTGAAGTGGCAGCTCTTCTTGTAGCCTCGCTTGTCCGGGCCGAAGGCCACCCAGGTATCGTCGGGCGGGTTCACGGTCCGCCGGGCGTGCTTGGCCACGTGGGCATACGCCTCCCCGCCGGTGGCTCCGGCCATTGTTGTCACAAGCTCCTGCCCGAGGGCCTCCAACTTTGGGCGGATCTGCCCCCGGATCGCGGCCATGCGCGGCTGGAATCCCTGGTGGTCGAACACCTTGAAGTCCGAGGCGTTGAAGCCGGTGAAGGCCATGGGGAATCCTCCTGTCCGTCAGGTTTGGCCCCGAGCGCTCAGACCGCGGGGAGAGCTGTACGAAAAACCAGGAAGCTTGATGAGACCGCCACCGGCGTGTGCCGGGTCAACCGGCGGCACGAAGGTCACCGGAGCCGCGCCATGTCCTCCGGGTGGTTGGAGCGGAAGCTGTAGCTTTTGACGATGCCCTGGGCGTCGAAGCGCACGGTCAGCTCCTTGCTGAGCTCGCCCCCGGACTGCTTCTTCCCATAGAACCAGCTCCACGTCAGGTCTCCGCTGTCGATGCCGACCTGGTAGGGCTCGCCGAAAAACCGGAGCAGGTCGGCCTTGGTGGTCTTCCCGGGCTGGATCATTTCCCGGGCGGGGGAGGGGAAATCCGAACCGACCACGAGGAGGGCGCAGCCCGCGAGGAAACCGGCAAGGATCAGCAGCGCAGCGGCTCGACTCCGGCGCATTGCGGAAGGATTATCACACGCCTGTTCATGCCAGTCAATGCCCCTTGACAGGCGGGGACGTCCTGATTAGGGTTGAGGACACAGATTTGCCCACAAGGAGGCCTCCGCCATGGCTGTCCCGGTCATGAAAGGATATTTCAATCTCGACAAGGTTCCCGAAGAGAAGGTCACCCCGCTGATCACTCGAAAGATCGTCACCGGCGAGAAGGGGATGGTGGTCTTCTGGAAGATGAAAGCCGGGGCCCACGCCGCTGCCCACCGGCATCCCAACGAGCAGATTTTCTGGATGCTCTCCGGCAAGATGGAGTTCCGGCTCGGCAACGAGAAGCGGACCTGCGGCCCCGGCGACCTCGGCGTGATCCCAGCCGGGGTCGAGCACGAGGCGTGGTTCCCCGAGGACACGGAGGTGATCGACATCTTCTCCCCGCCGCGCGAGGACTTCTACACTGGCGAGGACACCTATCTGCGGAAAGGGTAACCGGCAAACGTTCAAACTCATAGCCCGAAGGGAGGGTACCGGCATGCAATCAGGCTGGCTTCACGAGGATTTCAAACCTACTGAATCCGAGCAGTCCCAAGAGACGACCCCCGACGCGCCCGAAGCTTCTGAGGGGACGCACGGCGTATCGCGGCGGCGATTCCTTCAGGGCGGCTTCGTCGCGGGGGTGGCGGCGGGGATGGCGGCCGGCGGCGCGCTGGCCGTGTCCCACCGGGAGGCGCATGCGCAGGCCCCGGCGGCGAACCCCTTTGGGAAGCCCTGGTGGCCGTCTCCCTGGGGCCCGGCCGATGAAGCCGGTGCGTCCAACCGGATCACCCCGGCCAAGGTCCTTCAGGCAACCCGCCTCATCAAGACCGGGAAGGTTTACGCTCTTGGAAGGGTCGTCGAGTACGGAATTCCGACTTTCGGCGCGCGTCACGTCAGCATCACGATTCCCGGTGGGCCGACGGGGGGACCATTCGGCGAGGCCAAGCTGATGTACAACGATGAGATGTTCAGCGGCGAGATCGGGCAGCTCGCGACCCAGTTTGACGGCCTAGGCCACATCGGGACCATCGTCGGCAACGAGATCATCTACTACAACGGCTTCAAGCAAGCCGAGGTGGGGGGCGCATACGGCCTCAAGAAGCTCGGAGTCCACAACTGCAAGCCGTTCTATACCCGCGGCGTCCTGATCGACGTCCTCGCGCTGAAAGGCGGCGACCGTCTGCCCATCGGCTACGTGATCACCCCGGCCGACGTTCAAGCTGCCCTGGCTCGTCAGGGGATCCGCG
>CAYFIG010000165.1:0-2839 GCA_964342905.1 uncultured bacterium | reverse complement strand
CGAGAGCCGGGAGAGGGGGACGCCGTGCTCTTCCGCACCGGCCACGGCACGCTCTGGATGAAGGATAACGCTGAGTTCAACAAGGGGACCCCGGGAATGGGTGTCACCGTGGCGAAGTGGCTCATCGAGAAGAAAGTCTCTCTCGTCGCTCACGACCACTGGTCCGGAGAAGCGGTACCGGGCGAGAACAAGGATCGCCCGTTCGAGTGCCATCAGTGGCTCATCACCATGAACGGGATCTACATCCACGAGAACGTGGTCATGGACGAGCTGTCCGCGGACCGCGTGTACGAGTTCGCGTATATCTTCTCCCCGGTCCGGCTCAAGGGAGCCACGGGCTCGCCGGGGAACCCGATCGCGGTGGCGTAGTCGTCAGAGCGGTATTCGGTCCTGGAGGGGATCACGGGACGCGTGCCCGTGGTCCCCTCCGAGCTTGCGTAAGCCGCGAGCGGGAGTTTGGCCGATCCCGTGGTACGATCAAAGGCGCCATGCCCGAGCGCATCGCCCCTGCCGAGGAATTCACCTCCGACGAGCTGAAGGCCCTCGCCCCCTATTTCACCAACCTGGACGGTCCCGTCTTCGCCCTCGTGAACCTCCCCGAGGTGGTGAAGGGCGCGCTCTTCGCCCGCTACTCGCGCTCGGCCAAATCTCTTCGTCGCCTCTTCCTCGACGAGTTCCTGGACCAGGTCGCGCTGACTCCGGCGTCTGACGCGGTCGGGGTCAAGCGGGCCGAGGCGCTCTACGAGCGCGTCTTCAACGAGTACGGCGATGACTCGGTGGCCCAGCTCGGCGGCGTTCATCTCGCCTGCGAGGGGGCGTCGAATATTCTGACCAAGGTACTCGAGTGGGGGCGCCTGATGGCCTACCTCGAGCAGTCCACCCGCTACGTGCCGTACACTGACCGTCCCGGCGGCCGGTGGAAGTACCACGTCCCCGCCGAGCTGGGCGGCTCTCCGCTTCGGGCCCGCTACGTTGAGTGCCTGGACCGCGCGTTCGAGACCTACGCTCGCTGGCTCGAGCCGATGCAGGCTCACTACCGCGCCAAGCATCCGAAGGCAGAGGGCGAGTCTGATTCGGTCTACCGCATGGCCATCCGCGCCAAGGCCCTGGACACCCTCCGCGGTCTTTTGCCCGCTGCGACGCGGTCCAACGTGGGGATCTACGGCACCGGGCAGGCGTACGAGGCGCTGCTTCTTCGTATGCGGGCCTACCCGTTATCCGAGGTGCGGAACTACGCCGACCTCATGCTGGCCGAGCTGCGCAAGGTCATCCCCGCGTTCCTCACGCGTGTGGACCGTCCAGATCGGGGGGGAGTGTGGAGCCACTATTTCGCCGAGACGTCACAGGCCACGAGGGCGGTGGCGGAGAAGCTCTTGGCCGGAATCGAGCCCGAACCCCGTCCCGAGGTCGTGCTCACTGACTACGACCCCGAGGGGGAGGTCAAGGTCGTGGCCGCAGCGCTCTACGCCGTCTCCGAGCTTCCCGACGACCAGCTCCTGGCCCTGGCCCGGCGGATGACCCACGAAGAGCGGGCCACTGTGCTCCGGACCTACGTCGGCCAGCGCGCCAACCGTCGTCACAAGCCGGGACGGGCCTTTGAACGCACGACATACCGCTTCGACATCCTCGCCGACTATGGCGCCTTCCGCGACCTCCAGCGCCACCGGCTCCTGACGCTGGAATGGCAGCCGCTGACCCCTCGCCATGGCTCCATGACGCCGGAGGCGATCGAGGACGCCGGGGCTCTTGAGGACTGGCGCCGGGTGATGGAAGACTCCGCGGAGATGTACGAGGCGCTCACCGCCGAGGGCCAGGGGCTCGTCGCCCCGTACGCGGTGGCCATGGCCTACCGGATCCGGTTCTATATGGAGCTGAACGCGCGCGAGGCCATGCACCTGATCGAGCTCAGGACCACGCCCCAGGGACATCCCGCCTATCGCCGGGTCTGCCAAGCGATGCACCGGCTGATCGCTGAGCAAGCCGGCCACCGGGCCATCGCCGAGGCGATGACCTACGCCGACCATTCGCCGGTCGAGCTGGAGCGCCTGGAGGCCGAACGCGCTGCCGAGCGGCGGCGGCAGCGGATCGACAGCGGCGGGAAGGAGCGGGCTGATGCGACCTGAACAGGAGAAAGCCCGAGAGTACCTTTACCGGAAGGGGACACTCCTCCCCCCGCGGGGGATCCACGAGCGGGTGCGGGCAGCCTTCGCGGCGACCGAGGAGTTCCTGGAGAGCGTTTCAGAGGTCGAAGGCCGGATTCGGCCGGCGTCCGGGGAGTGGTGTGTGCAGGAGATCGTCGATCACCTCGTGGAGACCCACCGGCCGAGCGTCGAGGAACTTCGCTGCCTGCTCCGAGGAGAGCGGCCGCTCGGCGGGCCGATTCCCGCCAGCCTCCAGTCCGACGCACCGCTGGCGCGCCCCTGGCCGGAGCTGGTCGGGGAGCTGAAGCGGCTCCATGCGGAAATCCTCGAGATCCTCGCGGGGATTCCGGACGAGCTCACGTCGGAGGCTCGTGCGCCCCTGGTCATGGTCGTCAACGCCAAGAATCCTGATGGCAGCGAGAGCCCGCTCCGCTGGATCGAGGACCTCGACTGGAAGGCGTACGCCGTGATCTTCCGGCTCCACGAGATCGACCACCTTAACCAGGCCAAGCGAGCCGTTAAGGGCGAGTGACCTGAGACCGGTCGGGGTGCTCAGGGGATTGCCCCAAACTCAGCCTTCGCCTTCGTCAACTCCTCTGGCGAGGCAAGCAGGTCTAGCGCGGTCATGGCCAGGGCTTTGGCCGCCGCGACCAATCCAGTCCGCGCCATCGGCGAGCGCGCCCACTCGGCGAACTCCC
>CAYFIG010000164.1:0-5246 GCA_964342905.1 uncultured bacterium | reverse complement strand
GTGGGGTATGTCAACCACCCCAAGCGGCTTCGTCTCCTTCCCCGTTCCGCCGAGGCGGTTCGACTTCTAAACGAGGCCAGGCTCCGGGCCGTCGTCATCACCAATCAGAGCGGTGTAGCCCGCGGCTACTTTTCAGAGGAAGTCCTCCACGCTGTCAACGCCGAACTCGTGGCCCAGCTCAAGGCCCAGGGCGCGTTTCTCGACGGCCTCTACGTCTGTCCCCATCACCCGAAAGAGGGGCAGCCGCCGTATCGCGTGCCCTGCGATTGCCGGAAGCCGAAGCCCGGCTTGCTTCTCCGTGCCGCGGAGGAGCTGGGGCTGGATCTCGCGGCCTCGTACATGATCGGCGATAAGATTTCGGACGTGGAAGTGGGGAAGCGCGCGGGGCTGACCTCCATCCTGGTCCTCACCGGCTATGGCCTCGGGGAGTGGGAGTACCGGCGCCCTCAGTGGCGGTGTCCACCCGATCACGTGGCCGCCGACCTCTTTGAGGCTGTCCAGTGGATCCTCGCACGGAGGGGCGCTTGAGGGTTTCATCCCAGCGCCTCAGCGCCGCCGTGGAGCGGTTCTCGTCAAAGACGCTGGTGGTGCTCGGCGACTTGATCGCCGACGAGTATATCTACGGCAAGCCGGCGCGGATCTCCCGGGAGGCGCCGGTCCTGATCCTGCGTTTTCAGTCTCGGGAGGTGCGGCTTGGCGGCGCTGCCAATGCGTCGCACAACGCCCACTGCCTGGGCGCCCGTGTCATCCCGGTAGGCGTCCTTGGGACGGATCCGGCAGGAGAGGAAGTCCTCGCCCTCTTTCGCTCCGTGGGAATCACCACCGAGGGGGTGGTAAGGGCGCCGAGCCGCCTCACGCCAATCAAGACCCGAATCATGGCCGGTGGCTATCAGTCGACCCGTCAGCAGGTGGTCAGAGTGGACCACGAACCCCAGGAGCCCCCCGAGCGCGCGGTCCAAGAGGCGCTGGCGACCCGGCTGGCCACCTGGGCGCCCAAGGCGGATGCCATTCTTATCTCCGACTACGGCTATGGGACCGTGACTCCAAGCCTGTGGGCCGAGGTGCAAGCCATCGGGCGCCGAAATGGCGCCATCGTCACGGGAGACAGCCGCTACGACCTCCTCCGCTTTCGCGGCCTCACCGCCGCCGCCCCCAACGAACCCGAGGTGGAGCAGCTGACCGGAGAGGTTTTGCGCGACGATCCGTCAGTAGAGAAGGCGGGCCGCCAGCTCCTGGAGCGTCTCGACTGCCGTTACCTCCTCGTGACCCGCGGCAGCAAGGGGATGGCCCTCTTTGAGCGAGAAGGGCCTGCCGCTTTTCTTCCCATCTACGGGAGCGACGAGATCGCCGATGTCACCGGCGCCGGCGACACCGTGATCAGCACCTTCACCCTGGCCTTAGCCAGCGGGACCCCTCCCCTTGAAGCCGCATGGTTGGCCAACGTCGCCGGCGCGATCGTGGTGATGAAGCGGGGCACCGCCCCCATTGCCCGGGCCGAACTGCTCGGAGCCCTCGCGAGCGATGGCGCGCTCTCTGAGCCTTGAGGAGGCCGAGCAGCTCACCCGAGAGCTCCGGCACCAGGGGCGGCGGACCGTTCTTGCCAACGGCTGTTTCGATCTCCTCCACGTCGGCCATATCCGCTACCTTCAGGGGGCGAAGCAGCTGGGCGACGTCCTGATCGTCGCCCTGAACTCGGATACCTCGGTTCGCCGGATCAAGGGGCAGGGTCGACCCCTCATGAATCAGGCCGAGCGGGCCGAGATCCTTTCCGCCCTCCGTTGCGTCGATTACGTGGTGACGTTTGACGATGACACGGTGGACCAGGTCGTCAAGCGCCTCAAGCCCGATGTCCACGCCAAAGGCAGTGACTACACCGAGGGTTCGGTCCCTGAGCGCGAAGCGGTGCTCGGTGTGGGAGGGCGGGTGGCCATTGTGGGAGATCCCAAGGTCCATTCCACCCGCCACCTTATTTCCGCCATCGTGAGGGAGTTCGGAGGGAAGCCGTGAGGGTGGCCATCCTCAAGCTTTCCTCTCTGGGGGACGTCATCCACGCCCTTCCAGTCGCCCACGCCCTTCGCCGCCACTTCCCCGAGTCGAACCTGACGTGGGTTGCCGAGGCCCGAGAGGCCACCATTCTGACGGGACACCCCGACTTGGACGAGGTGGTTGCCGTTGACACCAGGCGCTGGCGAACGCACATCTGGACACTGGCCGGGGCTCGGGAGGTGAGGGAGGAGCTAGCGCAGGTGGCCCGGAGACTCCGCGCCAGCCGCTTTGACGTTGTCCTGGACCTCCAGGGGCTGATCAAAAGCGGCTTCCTCGCCGCGTGCACCAGAGCACCGCTCCGGGTCGGCTTCTCGCTGGGCCACCTGAGAGAGCCGTTGAGCGCGCTCTTCACCAACCGTCGGGTGACTCCTCCCCCCGATGCGGTTCACGTGGTGGAGCAGTATCTGGCACTCCTGGAACCGCTGGCGATCGCGGATCGGCAACCTGTCTTCAACATCCCCGTGAACCGTGACGCCGAGCAGCGGATTGATACCTTCCTGAAAGAGCACGGTGTGAAGGCACGCGACCGGCTAGCCGCGCTCAATCCGGGCGCGGGCAGGCCGGAAAAGCGATGGCCGGTGGCACACTGGAAGCGCCTGGCCGACCAACTCGCTCTGGAGGACGGCGTGAGGCCGCTGGTGCTCTGGGGCCCGGGCGAGGAAGCCTTGGCGGAGGGGATCAGCCAGGGGCTCTCGACTCGTCCGCTTCAGGCGCCCCCGACCACGCTTCACGAGCTGGCCGCGCTCCTTCGACGGGTTGCGCTCGTCGTGGCAGGCGACACGGGCCCGCTCCATCTGGCCGCGGCCCTGGGCACACCCTGTCTCGGTCTCTATGGGCCGACCCCCGCCGAGAGGAACGGGCCGTACGGCGGCCACTGCCGGGTCCTCCGGAGTCCTGACGGGATCATGGCTTCGCTTCAGCCGGATGCCGTTCTCAGCGCAGCCACGGAGTTGCTGGAGGCCCTGAGGTCATGAGGCTCTCGGTGACCGTCATCACCTGGAACGAGGAGGAACGGCTTCGCGGCTGCCTGGAGAGCGTGGCCTGGGCCGACGAGATCGTCGTGGTGGATGCCGAGTCCACGGACAAAACCGTTGGGATTGCCCGAGAGTTCACCGACCGTATCTGGGTCAGATCGTGGCCGGGGTTTGCCGCCCAGAAGAACTTTGCCTTGGACCAGACCAAAGGGGAGTGGGTGCTCGCGCTGGACGCTGACGAACGGGTCACTCCCGGACTGCGCGGCGAGATCGAGGGCGTGCTCGCCGCCCGCGGTCCCGCCGACGGCTACGCGGCGCCGAGGAAGAACTTCTTCTGGGGTGCCTGGGTCCGCCACGGCGGGCTCTATCCGGACTGGCAGCTCAGGCTCTTCCGTCGAGTTCAGGGTCGCTTTGTGGAGCACCAGGTTCACGAGTCGGTGGAGGTGCAGGGGACCGTGGCCCGCCTCAGCCAGCCGCTGCTGCACGAGAGCTACAGGAACCTGGAGGAGTTCGTCCAGCGCTCCAACCGCTACTCCACCCTGGCGGCCCGGCAGTGGCTCGCGACTGGCCAGCGCGTGGGACTTGTTGACCTGGTTCTCCGTCCGCTGGGACGCTTCGCCTCGATGTACGCCCTCAAGCAAGGATTCCTCGATGGTTGGCGGGGGCTCTTCCTTGCCATCCTCTACGCCCACTATGTGTTCCTCCGCACCGCCAAGGTCTGGGAATTCCAGCAGCAGGGGAGGAGGCTCGCCTCATGACGCCTTCGTCGGACCGGGTCCTCTCCGGGATGCGCCCAACTGGGAAGGTCCACCTCGGGAATTACCTGGGGGCGTTGGACAATTGGGTGAAGCTCCAGGACGACTTCGATTGCTTTTTCTTCGTGGCCAACTGGCACGCGCTGACTACCGACTCCCGCACAGAGGAGATTCCCGGCGCCACCATCGAGATGGCCGCCGACTGGCTCGGGGCGGGGCTTCGGCCGGACCGTTCGACCCTTTTTATCCAGTCGCTGGTCCCCGAGCATGCCGAGCTCCACCTGCTCTTCTCTATGGTCACGCCGGTATCCTGGCTGGAGCGGGTGCCGACATACAAGGAGATGGTGGAGCAGCTCGCCATCGAGTCGCCCTCCTACGGGCTCCTCGGGTACCCGCTGCTCCAGGCTGCTGACATTCTGATCTATAAGGCCAAGTACGTCCCGGTGGGTGTGGACCAGGTCCCCCATATCGAGCTGACCCGCGAGATCGCCCGGCGGTTCAACAACGCGTTTGTCCCGATCTTCCCCGAGCCCGAAGCCAAGCTCACAAAGATCCCAAAGGTGCCGGGAACCGACGGGCGCAAGATGTCCAAGAGCTATGAAAACTGCGTCTATCTCTCCGACCCGTCGGAGGTGATCACGCCGAAGATCAAGACCATGATGACCGATCCTGCGCGCAAGCGCCGGAGCGATCCGGGAAATCCCGATGTCTGCCCTGTCTTCGACCTCCACAAGATCTTTACGCCGACGAGCGACCGGGAGGCCTGCGCCGTGGGGTGTCGGACCGCCGGGATTGGCTGCCTGGACTGCAAGGGAGTGCTCCTGCAGCATCTCCTTCCGCCCCTCGCCACGATCCGTGAGCGCCGGCAGCGCTTCATCGAGAAACCGAAGGAGGTGGTGGAGATCCTCCAGGAAGGTTCGAAGCGAGCGCGCAAGGTGGCTCAGGCGACCATGGAGGAGGTGCGCCGGGCGGTGGGGATCGAGCCGTGACGCCACGGCGATACGGCAGAGGTGTTGCGTGAGCACCACGACCGGATCCGAAGGGCTCACGGTCCGGGTGGAAGCTTTCGAGGGACCGCTGGATCTCCTCCTTCACCTCTGCCGGACCAACGAGATCGATCTCTCCCGGCTGCCGATCCGGACGATCACGGATCAGTACTTGGCGCACCTGGAGGCCCTGCAGTTTCAGGACCTGGAAACCGCCGGGGCCTACATGGTCGTGGCCGCTACGCTGATCTACCTCAAGTCCAAGCTGCTCCTCCCACCGGAGGAATCCGAAGAAGAGGCGCTTGACGAAGAAGGCGAGCTCCTGCGGCGAGAGCTCGCCGAGCGAGTGCGAGAGTACGCGCGCATCAAGGAACTCGGAATCTGGCTCGCAAACCGCCAAGCGGAGCAGGCGCTCTTGTTCGGCCGGCCCGGGAGCGAGCTGCCAGCTCCCGAGGAGATTCCCCTCGAGGACCTCTCGCTCCACC
>CAYFIG010000163.1:1685-5255 GCA_964342905.1 uncultured bacterium | reverse complement strand
GCTCGTTGGTAAGCAAGTGCCCCTGGGAGTCCTGGAGGCAGATCGCCGCGTCGAACTGCGGCTCAAGCTGGAAGTCGGTCATATCGGCCTGGACCAGCTCGATCGTGAGGCCGCCCTTTGAAGCCCGATCCTTGACATAGGCGAGGTTTTCAGCGGAGAGGTCCAGCCCCGTCATCCCGTACCCGCGCTTGGCCAACCGGATGAGATGCGGTCCGGTGCCGCACGCGATGTCCAGCACTCGCCGGACCGGGCCCACGGCCTGTTTGGCGAAGCATCTTTCCAGAAAGTCGCACTCGAGTTTCCGGAACATATTGAAGGCGATGTCGTAGTACTGCGGACTGCTGTAGGGTGTCGTCTGCCTCATCTCGCTTCTCCCTCGCCGTCACTTCCCCCACCAGGTCAGGATGGCCTCGCGCAGCACCCAGGCCCCGGCGATGCCGGTGCGTCCCGAGGGGTCGTGGGCATGGGCCACCTCCACGAGATCCATCCCCACGGGAGGGCACTCCCCGAGCAGCCGGAGGAGATCCACCAGTTCCGGCACCCGGAGCCCACCCGGTTCCGGTGAGCCGGTGCCTGGCGCTTCCGCAGGGTCGAGCACATCAATGTCGATGGTCACGTAGAGCGGAGCAGACCGGAGCTCGGGGAGGACCCTCCGCACCGCATCGCGGGGGTGGATCTCCGTGGCCGGAAAGAAGTGGAGGTGTCGGCGCTCGAACTCCTCCCGGGAGCCCGTGCGCATCCCGACCTGGTAGAGTCGCTCGACCCCGATCACGTCCCTCACCCGGGCCATGGCAGACGCATAGCAGTAGGGCTCGCCGAGGAACTGCTCCCGGGTGTCGGGGTGGGCGTCCAGCTGGAGCACCCTGAGGTCCGGATAGGCGTCCAGCATGACCTCGATGACCGGGAGCGTCGCCGTGTGGTCCCCACCCAGCATGACCAGGCGATACTCCGGCGTCCAGCAGGCCCGCAGTTCTTGCCGGACCCGGGCAAGCGCCTCCCGGGGAGGAGCGCCGGCGGGGAGTTCGCAGTCGCCAAGGTCCGCCAGGGCGACGTCTTCCAGGTCCCGCCCGAGAACAGGGGAGTAGGTTTCGATGGAGTCTGAGGCGAGGCGAAGGTCCTGGGGCCCTCGGTCAGCTCCCTTCCGGAGGTTGACGGTCCCTTCGAAGGGGATGCCGACGAGCAGGACCCGGGCCTCCTCGGGCTGCCGGGTGCAGGCAATGAAGCGAGGGGAAGCGGGCTTCAGACGATGTCTTCCTCGGTCAGGAGGGTGACGGCCGCCACAGCGCAGCCGATGCGCTCGACGCGGTGCTCAGCGCCGACCACGGCCAGCTCCCGGATCGTCTCGCCCCGGACCCGGAAGGCCTCCTCCAGCATCTGGCGGATGACCCGCTCCGCTTCAGCCTTCGGGACCTTGTCGTGGTACTCCATGATCACCCCAGCCTTGGTCCGGTCCTGGGGCAGGGCGTAGCCGACCGCCGCCGAGATCAGCTCGCCGGGGACCCGACCGGTAATGGCGGCATAGGCAGCGGGGATGAGGGCGCCGGGCTTGAGCAGGGGGAGGGTGACGATGTCAGCGTCCGGGGGGATGATGCTGGTGACCTTCACGAGGTTGATGTTGCCGATGCCCGCGGCCAGGAGCGCGTTGTCGAAGGCGTTGAGGGGGGTCGCTCCCTCCGCGTGCCCGGCAGTGGCTGCCGCCTTGGCGATTTTCTTGTTGAGCATTCGGCCCTCCTGATCGCCTCCTTCAGCGGTTCGGTCGCCCACCCGAAATTTTTCGAAGCCATCTTAGCGGCTCGGGCGCCGAATGCAAGAAAAATTTTGCCGGCGGCCGGGTCGGACCTGCATTTTTTCCTTGCATTTTAAAAACGCGGGGCCTAGAGTGACAAAAAATATCTGTAACGACGAAACGCTGAGGAGGGAGGAGAGAAAGGAGGGTGATACGATTGCACGCTTTGGGGCGGCACCTGCTTCTCGAGTTGTTTGACTGCGATGTTGAGGCCATCAACAACCTTGAGGCCGTGAAGACCGTGCTCGTGGAGGCTGCGCGGCAAGCCCGGGCCACCATCGTGGACGTGATCTTTCACGAGTTCAACCCGTTTGGCATCAGCGGGGTCGTAGTCATCGCCGAGTCGCACCTGTCGATCCACACCTGGCCCGAGTATCGCTACGCGGCGGTGGATATCTTCTCCTGCGGGTCGATGCTTCAGCCCGACAACGCTGTCGCCTACCTGGTCGAGCAGTTCGGGGCCGAGCGGATGTCAATCGTGGAGCTCCGGCGCGGGGTCCAGGTCCGGGGCTCTGTCCCCGTGACCCAGAGACCCGCGGCCGTCCGCTCATGATCAGTCCTCAGAGCTACAAGTGGTTCTTCGAGACTACCACCCCGGTCGAGGGGCACATGCACGCCGTCCTCCGCACCCACGTCCTGGCCCAGACCAAGTTTCAGCAGATGGAGATCCTGGAGACCGCCTCCTACGGCAAGTGCCTGGTCTTGGACGGGCGCATCCAATCGAGTCAGGCTGACGAGTTCATCTACCACGAGGCTCTCGTTCATCCCGGCCTCCTGGTCCACCCGGCTCCCGCACGGGCGCTCGTGATCGGGGGCGGGGAGGGCGCGACGCTCAGGGAAATCCTCCGCTACCGGTCCGTCACTCGCGCCGTGATGGTGGACATCGACCAAGAGGTGGTGGAGGCCTGCAAGCGCCACCTACCCGAGATGCACCAGGGGGCCTTTGAGGACCCCCGCACTGAAGTCCGTCATGAGGATGCCCGGGCCTATCTGGAGCGCACTGACGAACGCTTCGACCTAGCGGTGGTGGATCTGACCGAGCCGCTCGAGGAAGGACCGGCCTGCCTGCTCTTCACGCGGGAGTTCTACGCCCTGATCCGGGACCGCCTGACGCCCCCGGGTGTCATGACCATGCAGGCGGGGATGACCAAGATCGGCGAGCTGGACTTCTTCACCGCGATCCACCGGACCCTTCGGGAAGTCTTCCCGGTGGTGGCGGCCTACCAGACCTTCGTCTCCTGCTTCGGCACCCCCTGGGGGTTCATCCTGGCCTCGAAAGGCCCGGACCCGCGATCCCTCACCCCTGAGGCCGTGGACCGGCTCATCGCTGAGCGGGTCCGGGGGGAGTTGGGCTACTGGGACGGGCAGACCCACGCCCACGCCTTTGCTCTGCCCAAGCACATCCGCCGGGCACTGGAGCGGCAGAACCGGGTCATCACCGACGCCAATCCGATTATCCTCCGCTAGGAGGCCATGGCCCGCGTGGCATCACCTTCGCGCGGATTTGGCCTGATTCTCCTCATCCTCTTGACCGGTCTCCTCGTGGGCGCGTTTCTGGGCGAGCTCGTGGGCGCGCTTCTTCCCGCCAGCTTCTGGCAGACCTTCCTCACCCAAGGCCCCACCGTCGGCCTCACTACCCCCGCCACTCTTGACCTTCGCTTTCTTTCAGTGACCCTGGGCCTGGCCTTGAAGGTGAACCTGCTGGCCGTGATCGGGGTCGTTGTCGCGGCTCTTGTCCTCCGGAAGCTGTGAGTCCCCGCCCTCGTCAGCTGATCCTCGCCTCG
>CAYFIG010000163.1:0-1675 GCA_964342905.1 uncultured bacterium | reverse complement strand
GAGAGGAGCTGCTTCGCGAGCTTGGCCTGCCCTTCACCGTGGTCCCGAGCGGACTCCCCGAAGAGCTGCCTCCAGGCCCTCCGGTGGAGTCTGTCCAGGCGCTTGCCTTGGCCAAAGCCCGGGCTGTTGCTGGACGAGTCGGCAGCGGGGTGGTCCTCGGAGCTGACACGGTTGTCGTGCTTGGGGGTGTGATCTTAGGCAAGCCGGCCGACCCCGAGGATGCCCGGCGCATGCTCCGCGCGCTCAGCGGGCAGACCCACGAGGTGATCACGGGCGTAGGCTTGGTGGAAGCGCCAGCTCGGCGCGAGGCGGCAGCGGTAGTGGTGACCCGAGTCCGGATGGGCCGGTATGGGGACGACGAAATCGAGGCCTACCTGGCGATGGACGAACCCTACGACAAGGCAGGCGCCTACGCGATCCAGGGAGCGGGAAGCCGGCTGGTCGCCCACGTGGACGGGTGCTATACCAACGTGGTGGGGCTTCCTCTCTCGACCACGCGCCGGCTCCTGGCTCGGTGGGGACTCCTCGAGGCCAGGGGCTCGTGAAGCACCTCCCGGTTGACCCGCTCAGGCGCCAGCTTCTCCGCCTCTACTGGGCGCTGTTCCGCCGCTTCGGTCCCCAACGATGGTGGCCGGCGAAGACCCCGCTCGAGGTGGCCGTGGGCGCGATTCTCACCCAGAACACGGCCTGGTCCAATGTGGAGCGAGCCCTCGAACGCCTGGCCGCGCAGCGGCTCGTTGACCCGCGCCGCCTCCGGGCCCTTTCTCAGGTCGAGCTGGCCCGGCTGATCCGCCCGTCTGGCACCTACCGGATCAAGGCTCAGCGCCTCAAAGCCTTTCTCGATTTCCTCTGGGAGCGCTTCAACGGCCGTGTGGAACGCCTGAAGAAGGCGCCGCTTGAGAAGCTTCGCAGCGCCCTTCTGTCAGTGCCCGGAATCGGCCCCGAGACTGCGGACTCAATTCTCCTCTACGCCGCGGGCCGACCGATCTTTGTTGTGGACGCCTACACGCGACGCGTGCTGGCCCGCCATCGCCTGGTTCCTCCGGATATTGGCTACGAGCCGCTTCGCGCCGTCTTCGAGCGCCATCTCCCGAGCGATCCAGCCCTGTTTAACGAGTACCACGCGCTCCTAGTGGCGGTGGGCAAGCGCTACTGCCGGAGCCGCCCGCTCTGCGAGTCCTGCCCGCTCCGCTTTGACCTCAAGGGGCGGCTGCCTCGCGTCCTTCCCGCCCGCCGGCGGCGAGTGCCAGGATGAGCCCGGCGATCCGCTCGGCCGCATCGGGGACCGCCAGGCTTCGGGCTCGCTCCCCCATGAGCCTGAGGCGTTCGGGAGCCCCGAGGAGCGAGCGGATCGTTTCGAGCAAGCGCTCCGGGGTAAGGGCGGCTTCAGGCAGGAGCAGTCCCCCGCCGGCAGCCTCCACGATCCTGGCATTGGCGGTTTGCTCATCCCCGCTCGCCCCGGGGAGCGGGATGAAGATTGCCGGGCGACCCAGGTGGCAGCACTCGTTCACCGTCCCGGCGCCCGCCCGGCCCACCACGAGCTGGGCGACCGCATAGACATTCTTGAGCTCCGGCCCCACGTACGGAAGCAGTCGGTAGCGGGTTCGGAGATGGGCAGGCAGCTGCTGAGCCAACTCCTCCAGCCACTCCCGGTCTCGGGTGGTGGGATTTGCCC
>CAYFIG010000162.1:5069-5257 GCA_964342905.1 uncultured bacterium | reverse complement strand
GAGGCCTGGACCGCTTACACCAGAGGGGAGAAGCGTTACCCCGCTGGGCTCTGGGAGGAGATCCTCGAACACCTTTCCCGGCTGGAGGCGGTCTCAGGCCTTCGATTCGGCGATGCCGACCGCCCGCTCCTCGTCTCGGTGAGGTCAGGGGCGCGGGTCTCCATGCCCGGCATGATGGCGGCGATCCT
>CAYFIG010000162.1:1868-5059 GCA_964342905.1 uncultured bacterium | reverse complement strand
CGCCGGACGAAAAACAAGCGGTTCGCCTGGGATTGCTACCGTCGCTTCCTCACCATGTTCGGCGACGTGGCGCTCGACATCGAGCGGCATGCCTTCGAGCGGCTCCTGGACGCGGCAAAGACGCAGCTCGGCGTCAAGCGCGACCCTGAGCTGCCTGCGGAGGAACTCCAGCGGCTGGTGGGCGCGTATCAGGCGCTCATTCTGGAGCACACCGGTCGTCCGTTTCCGCAGGACCCGAAGGAACAGCTTCGGCTGGCGATCAATGCGGTCTTCGAGTCCTGGTTCTCGAAGAGGGCCAATGAGTACCGGCGGATCCACGGGATCCCCGGTGACTGGGGGACCGCAGTCACCGTGATGGCCATGGTCTTCGGCAACCTGGGGGAAACCTCCGGCACTGGAGTTGCCTTCACGCGTGACCCCTCGACG
Organism: uncultured bacterium; assembly: GCA_964342905.1. Lineage (GTDB taxonomy): Bacteria > Methylomirabilota > Methylomirabilia > Rokubacteriales > CSP1-6 > CAYFIG01. Next base: position 4,633 of record CAYFIG010000162.1, on the reverse strand, counting down.
GGCGAGCGCCGCTTTTTCGGAGAGTTCCTGGTCAACGCCCAGGGAGAGGACGTGGTGGCAGGGACCCGCACGCCAGAGCGCATCTCGGCGCTTCAGGCTCGGATGCCGAAGGTCTACGAAGAGCTGGTGACCATCAAGGACCGACTGGAACGCCACTACCGGGATATGCAGGACATCGAGTTCACGGTCCAGGATGGGACGCTCTACATCCTCCAGACGCGCTCGGGAAAGCGGACGGCCGCGGCCGCGGTGAGGATCGCTGTGGAGATGGTGCAGGAGGGGCTCATCAACAAAGAGACCGCGCTCCTGCGCGTTGATCCCGGCTCGCTCAGCCAGCTCCTCCACCCCACGGTCGATCCGAAGGCGACGGTGACCCCCATTGCCCGAGGGCTTCCTGCTGCGCCTGGCGCCGCTGTCGGCAAGGTGGTTTTTGACGCCGAGCGGGCCGTCGAGTGGGCGAAGCGCGGGGAGAAAGTGATCCTGGTCCGCCCGGAGACCTCTCCCGAAGACGTGGCCGGGATGCATGCGGCCAGCGGGATTCTGACGGCGCGGGGCGGCTTGACCTCCCATGCCGCCGTGGTCGCGCGGGGGATGGGGAAGTGTTGTGTGGTGGGAGCGGGAGAAATCCAGGTGGATGACGAAAAGCGAGCCTTCCAGGCGGGGCGCCACCTGGTACGGGAGGGAGAGGTGATCTCGCTCAACGGCTCAACGGGCGAGGTCATTCTCAGGGCGGTTCCGTTGATCGAGCCGACGCTGAGCGGCGAGTTCTGGACGCTCCTGACCTGGGCCGACGAGGTGCGGACCATCGGGGTGAGGGCCAACGCCGACACCCCGGCGGACGCGCGGAAGGCTCGCGAGTTCGGTGCCCAGGGGATCGGGCTCACTCGCACGGAGCACATGTTCTTCAAACCCGAGCGGATCCCGCTCGTGCGCGAGATGATTATGGCGTCCGACGCTCCCGCCCGGCGCAAAGCCCTGGAGAAGCTCCTCCCGCTTCAGCGGGAGGACTTCGTCGAAATCTTTAGGGAAATGGGTGGCCTCCCGGTGACGATCCGCCTCCTGGACCCGCCGCTCCACGAGTTCCTCCCCCACTACGACGAGCTTCTGGAGGAGCACACCCGCCTGGAGGCTCTCGGGAAGAACCCGTCCAGGGTCAAGGAGCTTGAGGATCTCATGGCCAGGGTGCGCTCCCTCCAAGAGTTCAACCCCATGCTCGGCCACCGGGGCTGCCGCCTGGGGATCACCTTCCCGGAAATCTACGAGATGCAGACCCGGGCCATCTTCGAGGCCGCGTGTACGCTGGCCCAGGAGCGCGTCGAGGTGCACCCGGAGGTGATGATCCCGCTCACCGGGACTCTCGGAGAGATGAAGCTCACCCGCGAGCTGGTGATGCGCGTGGCGGAGCAGGTGATGGGGGAGGTCGGCGTGCGGGTCCCGTACCTGGCTGGCACCATGATCGAGGTGCCCCGGGCCGCGCTCGTGGCGGACCAGATCGCCGGGGAGGCTGAGTTCTTCTCTTTCGGGACCAACGACTTGACCCAGATGACCTTCGGCTATAGCCGGGACGACATCGGAAAGTTCCTCCCGGACTACCTGGAAAAGGGGCTCCTGCCGGCGGATCCCTTCTCGATCCTAGACCAAGAGGGAGTCGGCGAGCTGGTACGTATCGGCATTGAACGGGGGCGGAAGGTTCGCCCCGACCTCAAGGTGGGCATCTGCGGCGAGCATGGCGGCGAGCCGTCGTCGGTCGAGTTCTGCCACCGGGTCCGGATGAACTATGTCTCGTGCTCGCCCTTCATGATCCCCATTGCCCGGCTGGCAGCGGCCCAGGGCCGGATCAAGGAGCAACGGGCGAATGCGTGAGCTGGAAGGGGTCTTCATTCCGGTGCCCACTCCGTTCCGCGCCGACGAGGTGGCCGGAGACCGACTCAAGGCCAACCTCGAGCGCTGGAACCAGACCGACCTTGCGGGCTACGTGGTCCTTGGCTCGACCGGGGAGTTCCCGCTCCTCACCGAGGCAGAGCGGGACCGGGTTCTCGCCGCGGCTCGCGACGCCACTCCGAGAGGGAAGGTCTTCATCGCCGGCACCGGGGCCGAGTCCACGCAGACCACCATCCGCCAGACCAAGCGGGCCGCCGAGATCGGGGCCGACGTTGCCATCGTCATTACGCCGAACTATTACAAGAAAAGTCTGACCCAACCCTCGGCTCAAATTCGCCACTACCTGGCGGTCGCGGACGCCTCTCCGATTCCGGTGATGCTCTACAACTTTCCCCAGAACACGGGGATCAACCTGGAGCCGGAGACCGTCGCGCGGATTGCCGAGCACCCCAACGTCTGCGGGATCAAGGACTCTTCGGGGAACATTCCCCAGGCGGGCCAGATCATTCATCAGACGCCCAAGTCATTCCATGTGCTCGTCGGAGCTGCGGCAGCACTCCTCCCAGGTTTGGCCATCGGCACTTCGGGCGGGATTTTGGCCCTGGCCAACATCGCGGCCAGGGACTACTGCGAGGTCCATGCGCTCGCCCGCCAAGGCCGGTGGGACGAGGCGCGGGAGATTGTCTACCGGCTCATGGTCGTGGACCGTGCCATCTACGGCCGCTACGGCATCGGCGGGCTCAAAGCGGCCCTGGACCTCCAGGGCTTTTACGGCGGGCCGTGCCGGGCGCCCCTGGCGACTCCGGACGGCGACGCCATCGAGGAAATCAAGGAAGTGCTGGCCTCGGCCGGCTTGCTCTAAGGCGGGGAGTTCGAGCGCGGGC
>CAYFIG010000162.1:0-1858 GCA_964342905.1 uncultured bacterium | reverse complement strand
GCGAAGCCCCCCTCCGAGAGTGTGAAGGAGGAGGCAGCGGTGAAACTTTCGGGTGCGCGGATTTTCTTAGAGTGTCTGAAGCGCGAAGGCGTGGAGACCATCTTCGGGCTTCCGGGAGGCGCGGTCCTGCCGATCTACGACGCGCTGTATGACTTCCACGGGCTCAAGCATATCCTGGTGCGCCAGGAAGCCGCCGCCGGTCACGCGGCCGAAGGCTACGCGCGCACCACCGGCAAGGTGGGTGTGGCCCTGGTGACGTCGGGGCCGGCCGCCACAAACCTGGTCACTGCGCTCCAGGATGCGCATATGGACTCCATCCCGATCGTGGCCTTCACCGGCCAAGTCCCCACCCACCTGATCGGGAACGATGCCTTCCAGGAAGCTGATAACGTCGGCATTACGCGATCGTGCACGAAACACAACTTTCTCGTGAAAGACGGCAAGGACATGGGTTCCATCATCAAGGAGGCGTTTTACATTGCCTCAACGGGCCGCCCGGGGCCAGTCCACGTGGACCTGCCCAAGGACGTGTTGGTCAAGGAGTGGGAGTTTCACTATCCGGAGCGGGTGTCCCTCCGGAGCTACAACCCGACGTACGAGGGGCACCCGGGTCAGATTAAGAAGGCTGCCAAGGCCATGCTTCGGGCGCGGCGCCCCGTGCTCTACGTAGGGGGCGGCATCATCTCCTCCGACGCCCACAAGGAGCTTCTGAAGCTGGCGGAGCTCACCCAGATCCCGGTGACGACCACGCTGATGGGCCTCGGCGCCTTCCCGTCGGAGCATCCGCTGTCGCTCGAGATGCTGGGGATGCACGGCACGTACTATGCCAACATGGCGGTGCACGACTCGGACTGCCTGATCGCGATCGGGGCGCGCTTCGACGATCGCGTGACCGGGAAAGTGGAGTTCTTCGCCCCGAACGCCGAGATCATCCACATCGACATTGACCCGTCCTCGATCTCCAAGAACATCCAGGTCCACATCCCGATCGTCGGCGATGCGCGCCGGGTGCTGACCAAGCTCATCGAGGCGATCAAGGAGGAGATGCGCGAGGATGTGCCCTCCATCGCGCGCGAGGCGCGCAAGCAGTGGCACGCCCAGATCGCGGAGTGGAAGGCGAAATTCCCCCTGCGCTATGACTGGGACGATGAGGTCATTAAGCCCCAGCACGTGATGCAGGAGATCTCCAACCTCACCAGGGGCGAGGCGCTGATCGTCACGGGCGTTGGCCAACACCAGATGTGGGCGGCTCAGTATTACAAGTTTAAGTACCCGCGACATTGGTGTACGTCTGGCGGCCTCGGGACCATGGGGTACGGGCTGCCGACGGCCATGGGGGTGCAGGCGGCGCACCCGAACGAGCTGGTCGTCAACATCGACGGCGACGGCAGCTTCGTGATGAACAGTCAGGAGCTGGCGACGTGCTTCGAGTTCCGGCTGCCCGTGAAGACCGTGATCATCAACAACGGCTATCACGGCATGGTGCGCCAGTGGCAGGAGATTATCTACAAGGGACGCTACTGCGCCATTGACCTCTCGGCCAGCCCCGACTTTGTGAAGCTGGCCGAGGCCTACGGCTGCGTAGGAATTCGCGCCACCAAGCCCAGCGAGGTGGTGCCGGCCCTGGAGAAGGCGTTCTCCACCCCCGGTCCCGTGGTCGTGGATATGATGGTGGATCGAGAGGAAGACGTGTTCCCGATGGTGCCTGCTGGTGGCGCGAACAAGGACATGATCCTGGAGCGACCCGGCAGGGCAATCAAGGAGAAGGCCGCCAAATCGCAAACCGGTTTTTAACAATCGGAGGGGGCCTCGACGGCCCCCTCCGAGGCCTCCCCCAGGGAGGGTTGCGCGGGCCAAG
>CAYFIG010000161.1:0-5260 GCA_964342905.1 uncultured bacterium | reverse complement strand
GCCGCGAAGCGGCGCTGATGAGCTCCGCGGCGCGGTCGAGAGCCCGAGGATCCGGTGGGCCAACCAGCACAACATCGCCTCGGCTATAGGCGGTCATACTCCGCGTCTCTCCGATTATCCCAAAGCTCTGCCAGCACCGGGTCCGTCTTTGCTGTCAGCGCCAACATTGCTCGTGCCATGTTTTCTCACCTTCACCCCTTGGTTACTGGATCACATGGTCCGCCCGGATGAGGATGGACTGGGGGATCGTGAGCCCGAGGGCCTTGGCGGTCTTCAGGTTGATGACCAGCTCGAAGCGTGTGGGCTGCTCCACGGGCAGGTCGGCGGGCCTGGCGCCCTTCAAGATCTTGCCCACGTGCGTAGCGGCACGTCGGTACAGGTCTCCATAGTGCGGCCCATAGGCCATGAGACCGCCGGCCTCCACCATATCCCTGAAACCGTACATTGTCGGCAGACGGTTCTTTAGCGCAAGTTCTGCGAGCTGGGTTCGGTGGGCTGTGAACATGGCGTCATCGACCTGGAGGAGCGCGCCCGCACCCCGTGCCGCGCTGAATGCCCCTTCGAAGTCGCGGGGGTCGCGCACGGCCAGGACTTGCAGCTGCGCTCCCAAGGTCCGCGCGGCAAGCTCGGCCTCCTGCACGTACTGGGCGGTGGCCGGACTGGTCGCGCGCACCAGGACCGCGATCCTGGAGAGCTTGGGAAGGAGCTCTTTGAGCAGCTCCAATCGCTTCCCGGTAAGATCCGCGTGCATGGCGGTCACTCCGGTGACGTTTCCGCCCGGCCGCGCTAGGCTCGCGGCCACCCCCGTCGCGACAGGATCGATGGCGGCCACGAACACCACCGGGATCGTGCTCGTGGCGTTCCTGGCTGGCAGGACCGACGGCGTTCCGGAGGCCACGAGCACGTCCACCTTGAGGCGCACCAGCTCGGCTGCAACGTCAGGGAGCTGCGCCACACTCCGCGCCAGGCCGTACTCGATGGTGACGTTCTGCCCTTCGAGGTAGCCGAGTTCGCGCAATCCTTGCCGGAAGCCCTCGATCCACGTTGTGGGAGGCGGTCCGACGCGCAAGAAGCCTATGCGATTGACCTTGCCCGCCTGCTGCGCCTCGGCGGCCAGCGGCGCCAGGAGGATGCCGAGGGCGAGGGTGAGGATGAGCGAAACTGGTCTAAGCATCACGCTCCCCTCCTTCAAAAGCCATCAGCGGGCCAGGCGCTCGAAGACCGGGCGCATCCTGTCCAGCCCCTTCCTCAGGTTAGCTTCCGAGGTGGCGTAGGAGAGGCGGAGGTAGCCCTCGCCATACTCCCCGAACGCGGTGCCCCAGAGGACCGCGACTCCGGCCTCCTCGAGCAGTATCGTTGCGATCTCCTTGGCAGGGCGCTTGAGCGCCTTCACGTTCGGGAAAACATAGAATGCGCCGCGCGGACGCTGGCAAGTGACGCCAGGAAGTTTGTTGAGGCCATCCACGATGACGTCACGCCGCCGCTTGAACTCAGCGACCATCCGCGTCACCGGGGTCTGGTCGCCCTGGAGCGCCGCGATCCCGGCCAGCTGGACGAACGTGGCCGTGCAGGAGGCCGAGTTGACCATGAGGCGGGTGAGATGCTCGGCCAGCGCCGACGGCATCACGCCGTAGCCGAGGCGCCAGCCGGTCATCGCATAGCTCTTCGAGAAGCCGTCGAGGATGATGGTCAGCTCCTTCATTCCCGGAAGCCCCGCGATGGAGACAAACTCCCCCTCGTAGAGGAACTGCCGGTAGATCTCGTCGGCCAGCACCGGGATCCGGAAGCTCCGGGCGATCTCGGCGATCCGCTCAATCTGGTGACGCTCGAGCACGCCGCCCGTCGGGTTCTGGGGGGAATTGATGATGATCAGCTTCGTCTTCTTCGAGACCTTCCGCTCGAAGCGCGCCAGATCAAAGCCGAAGCCGGTCTCCTCGCGCAGTGGAATGGGGACGGGGACGCCACCGACGAAGTTGATCACCGACTCGTAGATGGGAAATCCCGGGTTGGGATAGATAACCTCGTCGCCCCGGTTCACCAGGGCCAGGATCGTAAAGAACATGATGGGCTTGGCGCCGGGGGTCACCACCACCTCGTCGGCGGAGACCGGGATCCCGCGCGTCTCGGTGATGTGTTTGGCAATCGCTTCGCGCAACTCGGGAAGCCCCGCCGATGGCCCGTAGTGGGTAGCTCCCGCGTCCAGGGCCTGCTTGGCCGCAGCCTTGATGTGCTCGGGACTGTCAAAGTCTGGCTCCCCGATCTCGAGGTGGACGATCTCCTTTCCCTGGCGCTCCAGCGCCTTGGCCTTCGCGAGCACCTCGAAGGCCGACTCGGTCCCGAGACGCGCCATTCGCTCGGCAATGTCCACTGTGGTCTCCTCCGTGAGGACACCATTATACTGGACGCCGTGGAGTTCGCGGAGGTCCCCGCGGGCAAGTTCTGGATGGGGTGGGAGGAGGGCCTGCCCGGAGAGAGACCACGCCACCCGGTCTGGGTGGACGACTTCGCCATCTCAAAGACGCCGGTCACCAACGCCGAGTACGCCCGCTTCCTCGAGGCCACCCCGATCACGCGCCCCGCCTACTGGGACCAGCCACGCTTCGGGGATTCGCGCCAGCCCGTCGTCGGGGTTGGCTGGAAAGAGGCACTTGCCTTCTGCGAATGGCTCACCCTGGAGACCGGGCAGACCCACCGCCTCCCCACCGAAGCGGAATGGGAGAAGGCCGCGCGCGGTGGCCTGGACACTGCCCGCTATCCCTGGGGGGACACAAAGCCCGAGGGCGTTTTCCCTGGCGTGAAGCTGCCGCTGACCGCTCCGCTGTGCGTCGGCTCAGGGCCCGCCAACGGCTACGGCCTCACCGACCTCTCAGGCTGCTGCCACGAGTGGTGCATAGACTGGTACGAGGAGGGGTATTACCTGGCCTCCCCGACGCTGAACCCCCGCGGTCCCTTGGCCGGAACCCGTCGGGTCTCCCGGGGCGGGGCCTGGCGGCATCAGTTCCCCTGGAGTCCCGTGGCCCACCGCTCGAGCCTTCCACCGCACTTGCGCTACTCCGACTATAGCTTCCGCGTCGTCCGCCTGTCGTGACGGCTGGACCCTGGCTGGGGATTGCTCTACACTGAGGTCTCCCCGGAGGGAGACGGATCGCTCCGTCCGAGGTAGAGGAGCCGAGGATGATCGTTGTTGGGATCGATGTCGGCGGGACGTTTACCGACGTCACCGCTGTGGATGGAGAGACGGGCGCTGTCCGCGTGACCAAGGTGCCCTCCACCCCGAGCGATGAGGGGCGCGCGGTCCTGAAAGGCCTCGGGGAACTGGCTGTGGCTGGGGCCCGGGTGCGCCGCATCGTCCACGGAACCACGGTCGGGACCAACGCGATCCTCCAGCAGCGCGGCGCACGCGTGGCTCTCGTCACCACCGCGGGGTTCAGGGATCTCATCGAGATCGGCAGGACCAAGCGAAACATCCCTGCCCTCTTCAACCCCACCTTCGTCAGGCCCACGCCTCCCGTGCCCCGGCCGCTCCGCTTCGAGGTGGAGGAGCGGATCCTCCACGACGGGAGCGTCCGCCGACCGCTTGACGAGGCCGCGGTCAGGCGCCTCGCCGTCCCGATGGCGCAGCAGGAGCCCGAGGCCGTCGCAGTCTGCCTCCTCCACTCTTACGCGAACCCGGCTCACGAGCGCCAGCTCGCCGCGCTCCTGCGGGAGACCTTCCCCCGCGTCCCGGTCTCGTGCTCCTCGGAGGTCGTTCCCGAGTACCGTGAGTTTGAGCGCTTCTCCACGACAGTCCTCAACGCCTACATCCAGCCGCTCATGGAGCGCTACCTGGAGGCCCTCGAGCGGGAGCTGGTCGGGTCGGGGTACCGGACCGGTGTGCTCACGATCGGGTCAAGCGGCGGGGTCTTGACAGCCGAGACCGCGAGGCGGCTTCCGATCAAGACCGTCTTCTCCGGCCCTGCGGGCGGGGTGAGCCAGGCAGTTTTCATCGGCCGCCAGGTACGGCTCAAAGACCTCATCACCTACGACATGGGCGGCACTAGCACCGATGTCTGCCTGGTGCGGAACCTCTCGCCCGTGATCACCACAGACAATCTGATCGCCGCGTTCCCCGTGAAGACTCCCCAGGTGGACATCAAGAGCGTGGGGGCGGGCGGCGGGAGTATCGCCTGGGTGGATGTGGATGGCTCGCTCCAGGTGGGTCCCCACTCGGCTGCTGCCGACCCTGGGCCCGCGTCCTATGGCCTGGGCGGCCGCGAGGCCACGGTGACGGACGCCAACCTCCTCCTGGGACGGATCAGCGCGAGCCGCCCCCTCGGCGGCACGATCCGGCTGGACCCCGGACTGGCCCGGGAAGCCATCGCGCGCGTCGCGGCCAGGCTCCCAGGACTCGACCTCCACCGGCTGGCCGAGGGGATCGTCAGGATCGCGGTGGCCCGGATGACCTCCTCGATTCGCGAGATCACGATTCAGCGCGGTCATGACCCGCGCGACTTCACCCTCGTGGCATTCGGCGGCGCCGGGCCGATGCACGCCATCCCCGTCGCCGAGGAGCTGGGGATCGCGCGGATCCTCGTCCCCCGCTATCCCGGGAACTTCTCGGCGCTCGGGCTCCTCGCCTCTGATATCAAGCACGACCTCGTGCGAACTCGGCTCGGCAGGCTCGCTGAGGTCGGAGTGGGAGCGCTCCGCGCAACCTTCAACGAGATGAAGGCCGATGCCGCGGCCCGGCTGGCTGAGGAGGGCTTCGAGTCTTCAGGGATGCGTTTCGACTGCTCGCTCGACCTCCGCTACCTCGGCCAGGCCTTCGAGCTTGGCGTGCCCGTGGACCCGGAGACCATGGCGTCTCAAGGGATTGTCCGCGATTTCCACCACCGCCACTTGGAGATGTATGGCTACGCGGATGAGGCGGGAGAGGTGGAGGTCGTGAACCTGCGCCTCACGGCCTTCGGCCTGGTCCCAAAGCCCGAGCTTCCGTCGTACCAGAGCGATACCGTCACGCTTGACGAGGCGCAGATTGAGGAGCGCTCGGTCTATTTCACCGATGGCTTCCTCTCCTGCCCGGTGTTTCAGCGTGAGCGCTTGCCAGCCGGAGCGGTTGTGAACGGCCCTGCCATCGTGGAGGAGTTCGGCGCCACTGTCGTCCTCTTCCCCGGCTGGCAGGCCTCCCTCGACCCCTGGGGCAACCTGCTCCTTGACCGGCGATGATTGATCCCGTCACCCCAATCGTAGATTTCACACTCGTTAACCTGAGCGCGATACC
>CAYFIG010000160.1:3882-5288 GCA_964342905.1 uncultured bacterium | reverse complement strand
ATCCTGGGGCTCCGGCCCGTGGTGGAGATGATGACCTTCAACTTCGCCATCCTGGCCCTGGACCAGATCGTCAACAGTGCCGCGAAGCTCTATTACATGTCGGGGGGGCAGTTCAATGTCCCCATCGTGATCCGCGGCCCCGGCGGTCCGGCGCACCAACTCGCCGCCCAGCACTCCCAGTCCATGGAGAGCTACTTCTACCATGTGCCCGGCCTCAAAGTGGTCCGCCCTTCCACCCCCCGTGACGCCAAGGGGCTCCTGAAGAGCGCGATCCGGGACGACAACCCCGTGATCTTCATCGAGGCCGAGACCCTCTACGGGATCAAGGGCGAGGTGCCCGAGGACCCGGAGTTCACGATTCCCCTTGGGGTGGCGGAAGTGCGGCGCACGGGCACGGATGTCACCGTGGTTGCCTACATGGGGATGATGTACCGGGCGCTGGAGGTGGCCGAGGAGCTGGAGAAAGAAGGGATCTCCGTCGAGGTCGTGGATCCCCGCACCCTCCGGCCCATGGACATCGACACGATCATGGGTTCAGTTCGAAAAACCCACAGGGCCGTGGTGATAGAAGCGGGGGCCGGCTTCGCCGGTATGGGGTCCGAGATCGCCGCCTTCATCACCGAGAACGCGTTCGACGACCTGGACGCCCCGGTGGAGCGCGTGACGGGCGCCAACGCCCCAATGCCCTATGCCAAGAACCTCGAGCAGCTCAAGACGCCCTCGAAGGACAAGATCACGGCGGCGATCCGCAATGTCTGTTACCTGTGAGCGTGGCAACCCGGGTCAGGGCCAAGTAGGTCCTGTCGCGGCCAGCAGCCCCACGGTGCTCGCTCCCGCGGACGCCTGGTCGTTTAACGCCTGCGGCCCGGCTGCTGAACGTGGCGCTTGTTTGGCGGTGCGCTCCGCGCCGTGGGGCGCCCCGCTTGCCGCGCCACCCACTTGGCCCCGTTCTCGCACCTGCACGTAAGGGAGAAGGCGATGGCCATTACGTAGGTTGTGATGCCTAAGCTCTCCGACGCCATGGAGACCGGCAAGGTCATCAAGTGGCTGAAGAAAGAAGGGGATCCGGTCTCGGGTGGGGAGACCATCGCGGAGATCGAGACCGACAAGGCCGATATCGAGCTGGAGTCCTTTGGCAGCGGTGTGCTCAGGAAAATCATCGTCCCTGCCGGGGATCGGGCCCCGGTGGGAACCCTCATCGCCGTCATCGCCGATCCCGGCGAAGACATCTCCTCCATGCTGTCCGGAGCCCCGGCCCCCGCGGTCCCTGCACCGGCGCCTCTAGCGACCTCGGCGCTGACTCCGCCGCCGATGTCCGTCCCGGCTCCGGTTGAAGCCCCGCCCTCGCGCCCAATCACCCTGGCGCCGCTGCCGGTGTTCGAATTGATCGCCGACCTCTCGGTCGA
>CAYFIG010000160.1:0-3872 GCA_964342905.1 uncultured bacterium | reverse complement strand
CTATGCCCGCCGCTCCACCGGGTGATCGCGTGAAAGTCTCACCCCTGGCAAAAAAGATCGCAGCCCAGTCTGGAGTTGACCTCCAGCTCCTTCAGGGAAGCGGTCCGGGCGGGCGAATCGTCCGTCGCGACGTTGAAGTCGCGTTAAGCGCGGCTCCGACGATCGCCCCCACACTGGTCCCGCCCGCTCCCGGCGTCGAGTATCAGGACGTGCCGCTTTCCTCGATTCGGGCTGCCATCGCCAGGCGGGTGACCCAGGCCAAGGGACCGGTCCCCCACTTCTACCTGACCACCGAAGTCGCCATGGATCGGGCGTGGGAGCTGAGAGAGGAGCTGAACGCCCTCGAGGGGCAGCCCAAGGTCTCGTTCACCGACATGATCGTCAAGGCATGCGCGCTCGCGCTCGGCAAGCATCCGGGGGTCAACGCCTCCTTCCAGGGAGAGACCATTCGGGTTCACTACCGGGCCCACATCGGCATTGCCGTGGCTCTCCCGGACGGGCTCATCACCCCGGTGCTGCGCGACTGCGACCGAAAGTCGCTGACCCAGATCGCCGTGGAAGGGCGCGACCTCGTTGAGCGCGCGCGCAATCGTCGGCTGAGGGCGCAAGAGATCTCCGGCGCCACCTTCTCGGTCTCCAACCTCGGCATGTTCGGCGTGGACGAGTTTTCGGCGATCATCAACCCGCCTGAGGGAGCGATCCTGGCTGTCGGCGCCGTGCTCGAGAAGCCGGTGGCGGAGCAGGGGCAGGTGAGGATCGGGCGGCGCATGCGGCTGACGCTCTCGTGCGATCACCGGGCAGTGGACGGAGCCATGGGCGCCCGCTTTCTCCAGGACCTGAAACGGTTCCTCGAAGAGCCGTTGCGCCTCCTTGTCTGAGTCCTCGGCCGGCGAACGACCTGCCTAGGCGCTCAAAGAGAATGACGGCAGCGACGCAAAAGGTGGACGTGGCAGTGGTGGGGACCGGGCCCGGCGGCTACGTGGCCGCGATCCGCGCAGCCCAGTTCGGCCTATCCGTGGTAGCCGTTGAGGACGACCGGCCCGGAGGTGTCTGCCTCAACTGGGGGTGCATCCCCACCAAGGCGCTCCTTCGGAATGCCGAAGTGGTCGGGCTCTTCCACCGGGCCCAGGAGTTCGGGATCAGGCTGTCTGGCTTCGAAGCAGACTATGCGGAAGCCATCCGGCGGAGCCGGAAGGTGGCTGACCGCCTCTCCAAGGGCGTCGAGTTTCTCTTCAAGAAGAATAAGATCGCGCTGATCCCGGGCCGCGGGACGCTCAGGAGTCCGACGGTGGTGGACGTGACCGGGCCGGATGGGCCCCGGACCGTGGAGGCCAGGGCTGTCATCCTCGCCGTGGGCTCGGAGCCCAAGTCGCTTCCCGGCGTGACCATTGACGAAGAGCGGATCATCTCGTCAAACGGCGCAGTCAGGAACGAGCGTGCCCCCAAGTCACTGATCATCGTGGGGGCGGGCGCGGTGGGCGTGGAGTTTGCCGACGTCTACGCCGCCTACGGCGTTCAGGTCATCCTTCTGGAGGCTCTGCCCCGAATTCTGCCGATGGAGGACGAGGAAGTTTCTGCCGAGCTCACCCGTCTCTTCAGCCAGCGAGGGATGGCGGTTAAGACCGGCGTGAAAGTCCTCGCGGTGAAGCCTGAAAAGACTGGCGTCGTCATCGAAGCCGAGGTTCAGGGCAAAGCCGAGCGCCTCACGGCCGAGCAGGTCCTGATGGCAGTGGGGCGTGGCGCCAAGGTCACGGGGCTCGGCCTTGAGGCTCTGGGGGTTGCCATGGAGCGCGGGTTTGTCAAGGTCTCCCCGCGCATGGAAACGTCCGTCAAGGGGCTCTATGCCATCGGCGACATGACCGGCCCGCCGCTCCTGGCGCATAAGGCCATGGCCGAAGGGGTGGTGGCCGCCGAGGCGATTGCGGGGAGAGATCCGCGGCCGGTGGATTACACAAATGTCCCCTCGTGCACCTACTGCCGCCCCCAAATTGCCTCGATCGGGATGACCGAGGCTCAGGCGAAGACGCAGGGAAGTGAGGTGGTTGTGGGGCGCTTTCCGTTCCAGGCCAACGGGAAGGCACTTGCTCTGGGCGAAGCTCAGGGTTTCCTGAAGGTCGTGGCGAGCAAGGCCACGGGTGAGATCCTAGGGGCCCACATCCTGGGGGCCGAGGCCACCGAACTGATCCATGAATTTGCCGTCGGACGAACCCTGGAGGCCACGCTCGAAGAGATTATCCACACCATCCACGCCCATCCAACGCTGTCAGAGGCTCTCCTCGAGGCCACGCTGGACGCCCTCGGCCAGGCCATCCACCTCTAGTTCTCGTGCCCGGCCTTGCTCATCTCATCCCTCATCGCCGCCTTCCCGGCCTCGAAAGCCGATACCAGCCGCTGGGTCTGCTCCTCAAAGAAGTCACGGCCCTTATCAAACAGGTCTCCGGCTTTCACCTGCGCCTCGCTGGTGAACTCTCCGGCCCGCCGGGCGAACTCCTCGCCCTTCTCCGTCAGGATATCGCGGGTCTCTTTCCCGGTCCTCGGGGTCAGGATCAGTGCCACGCCGGCCCCCACGAGAGTGCCCAGAAAGAACCAGCCAAGGTATCCCGCTGCGTCCCCTCTCTCCTCAGCCATGGCGGATTTCCTCCCTCAGTGCCCTGGGTTCTTGCTCAAGAGCTTGGTGATGAACACGTCCAGCCCCTTCTTGACCCCGGTGGCTGCGCCGACGAACTGCCCCACCCGCGTTATGCTGCCCACCAGCGCGACCAGCTTGCCGATCCGCTGCGAGAGGTCGTCCACGCGCCCCGCCGCGGCCCCGAACCGGTCCAGCTCGCGGCCCGCCTGCCGGGAGAGCCCGCGGAACTCCTCCGCCAGAGCCTGAAGCTGGCTCGCGATCGGTCGAATCTCCTGCTCCAAGAGCCCGAGCACAGTTTCGGCCCTGAGCGCGGCCCGCTTGATGGCCAGGAGCATGGAGATGAGGGCCCCGGCTACGGCGAGAACCGCCAGGGTGATCAGGATAAGCGCCAGCGTCGTCACGGGACGGCATTATCTCAGGGCGGGGCGTGAGAGTCAAAACCTAATCCTGGCTCCAACTGGTTGAAACTCGTTGACTTTCGCTTGCTCCGCTCCCTATACTACTGACGCGTCGTCACCCACCCATGGAGAGCCGCGCATGTCCCTCCAGGAACGCTTCCAGGAACTCAGCCGCCGAAACCGAGAGGCCGAGCTGGCGGGCGGAGCAGAGCGGATCCAGCGCCAGCACAAGGCCGGCAAGAAGACTGCCCGGGAGCGGATCGAACTCCTGGTTGATAAGGGGTCTTTCGCCGAGGTGGACAAGCTCGTGGTTCACCAGTGCCGGGATTTCGGGATGGAGGAGCAGAAGATCCCGGGCGACGGCGTTGTGACCGGGTCCGCTCGTATCCATGGCCGGCCAGTATTTCTCTTTGCCCAGGACTTCACCGTCTTCGGCGGCTCCCTCTCCGAAACCTATGCTCGGAAGATCTGCAAAATCATGGACCTGGCCGTGAAAGCCGGCGCGCCCATCATCGGACTGAACGACTCGGGGGGGGCTCGGATCCAGGAGGGCGTGGTTTCGCTGGCTGGCTACGCGGATATTTTTCTCCGCAACACCCTTGCCTCAGGCGTGATCCCGCAGATCTCGGCCGTCATGGGTCCGTGCGCGGGCGGCGCCGTGTATTCGCCCGCGATCACCGATTTTGTCTTCATGGTGAAAAACAGTTCCTACATGTTCGTCACGGGACCCGAAGTGATCAAGGCGGTCACCCACGAAGAGGTCACCTTTGAAGAGCTGGGCGGCGCCACCACCCACGCGGCCACTTCGGGCGTTGCCCACTTCGCGGCTGAGACCGAAGACGAGT
>CAYFIG010000159.1:0-5313 GCA_964342905.1 uncultured bacterium | reverse complement strand
ATGAGAACTGAAAATCCTGGTGTCGGCGGTTCAATCCCGTCCCTGCCCACCATTCATTTCAGGTAGTTGCCCGTCGTCGAAATTCCCGTCGGATGCGCGATTGTGACCAAATTGTGACCGTCTCAAGACCACTCCAGCTCACTCGGGCGCACTTCGAAGGTGTTCTTGACGGACACCGCGTTCGCGCCTACACTCCGGCCAAGCCGCACACCCTGATCCTTGAGACCTCGGAGGAAGCACTATGAGGCTCGGAAGTCTCGGCCTCCTCGTCACCCTCTCCCTCGGCATCCTCCTGGTGCCGCTCGCCGCCGACGCGCAGCAGGCGGGGAAGGTCCCGCGGATAGGCGTTCTCTCGGGTCTATCACCCGAGGGGGGTTCCTACATCTATCCTCTCCGCGAAGGGCTGCGGGAGTTCGGCTACGTGGAGGGGCAGAACATCGCCATTGAATGGCGATGGGCGCACGGGAGGACCGAACGGCTCGCAGACCTGGCCGCCGAGCTGGTGCGGCTCAAGGTCGACGTCATCGTTGCGCCGGGTAACGCGCCGGTCACGGCAGCGCAGAGGGCGACCAGGACGATTCCCATTGTCATGGCGATCGTTACCGATCCCGTTGCCCTTGGCTTCGTTGCGAGCCTCGCCCGGCCGGGCGGCAACATCACGGGGCTGACCAGCCAGGCCGCCGACCTACTCGGCAAACGTCTGCAACTCCTCAAGGAGGCAGTGCCAAACGTCTCCCGGATGGCCGTCCTCTGGGATCCCACCTTCCCAGGAATCCGAGCTGCCGTAAGCGAGGCAAAGGCCGCTGCCCGGGCGTTGGGGGTGCAGCTTGAGCTTCTCGAGGCGCGAAGCCCCAGCGACCTTGACAACGCCTTCGCGGCGATGACCCGCGAGGGCGCGGTCTTCGTCTTCGGGAGCCCAATGCTCCTTACCCACCGAGCACGGATCGCAGAACTCGCGCTAAAGAGCCGTCTACCGGCGGCGTGCGCGTCCCGGGATTATGTGGAGGCCGGGTGTCTCATGTCCTACACCGCGAACTGGGCCGATCTGTCCCGGCGCGCGGCATACTTCGTGGACAGGATCCTGAAAGGGACCAGGCCGGCTGACCTACCTGTCGAGCAGCCCACGAAGTTCGACCTGATCATTAACCTCAAGACCGCCAAGGCCCTCGGCCTGACGATCCCGCAGTCCATCCTTATCCTGGCGGACCAGGTGATTCAGTGAGCGGCCAAGCCCTCAAGTGATGAACGCTAGGAGAGCGCAATGACGCAGGCCAAGCGGTATCCAAACGCGATTGACCCTGTCCTGGGCTACGCGCCGGGGACGATCCTGACCGATGACCTGGCGGACTATCGGAGCGTCCTCGCCGCTGAAGAAGTCCTCCTCTACCGGTATAAGAAGGAGGGCCTCGACGGCGTGAAAAACGTGATGATGCTCGTGGACAACTGTAGCCTCCCCGACTACTTCCGTGGCCCGGCCTACGAGGAGCGGTATCTGGCGAGCAAGCTCTCGGAGGAACGGCTCGAGGGGCTCGTGAAAGCTCACCTCGGCGGCGACGACAGCTTCCGCGTTCTGGCCTTCAACCGAACCACCGCGGCCAACCTGACCGTGGTGCTGGCCCTGGCCCGGCCAGGCACAGCTGTCCCCTACGTGGTGCCGACGTATCCCAAGCCGGGGTTCAAGGGGCACGGGCATCCCTCGATCCCGCGGGCTGTGGAGCTGGCGCGCGCCGACTGCCCCATCGTCATCACTCTGGAAGAGCTTAAGGCCGTAGTGAATCGGTCAGAGGTGTCTCTCATCGCGGTCTGCCCGTCGTATCGCGGAGTCATCGCCGAGGAGATCACCCGAGGCGCCTGCCAGCTCGGGCGGAGCCGGGGGATCCCCGTGTTCGTGGACGACGCCTCGGGCGCCCGCATCCGCACCATTGGCGAACACCAGGGGCGGGCCGTCGATCTCGGCGCTGATGTCGTCGTCACCAGCTGCGAGAAGTACGGGCTCAACGGCCCGCGCGCCGCGGTGGTGGTGGGCCGGAAGGAGCTGATGGTACGGATCGGAGCCAAGGCCGCGATCCTCGGAACCGAGGCCAGACCGTCGGTCGCCGCCGCGATCGTTCGCTGCCTGGAGGAGTTCACGCCCGAGCGGGGCGCGGCCATCTATCGGGACTGGGAGGAGCGGCACCGGACCCTCTTCGAGGCGATGCGGAAGGTCTTCGGCGACCGGGTCTCCTGGAAGCCCTACGGCGGCGTCTGGCTCCTTCCGGAGGATATTCTTGAGATCGCGATGGAGCGGGCCGGGATCGAGGAGACGGAGTTCGCCCCGGTTGATGCCAGCACAGCGCTGGCGATGATCCTGCTCCGGACCCACGGCTACATGACGATCCCGGCGCTTCACTACCCCGGAGCGTCCAAGTCACTGACGATCCATCTGGCCCAGCCGTCAGCTCAGCGCCTCACACCGCATGAGATCACCGCGGCCGTGGACGAAGCCTTTACCGCGCTGGCAAAGATCCTGACCAACCGGGAGAAGATGGAGGCGGTCCTCTTCGGCTCCCCAGACGAACCCATTCCCGCATAGATTTATGTATCGGGTTGGGATCGACATCGGAGGCACATTCACCGACCTGGTCTTCCTCGCCGAGGACGGCCAGGTTCTCACCGGAAAGGTCCTCTCCACGCCCGACGACTTCAGCCGAGGGATCGTGGCAGGACTTCAGGCGATCTTCCCCCGAACGGGGATCAACGGGCGCGCGGTCACCGAGATTATTCACGGCACCACCATCGCCACTAACGCGATCCTCGAGCGGAAGGGGGCCCGGACCGGGCTCATCACGACCGCCGGATTCCGGGACGTGCTGGAGATCCGCCGGCTCCGGATGCCGAACCTCTACGACCTGTTCTGGGAAAAGCCCGAGACCCTGGTGCCCCGCCACCGGCGGCTTGAGGTGAACGAGCGGATCAACCACCGGGGTGAGGTCATCCGCCCGCTCGATCCCGAGGCGGCGCGGAGCGTGATCGCCCGCCTCCTGGCGCACGACGTCGAATCGATCGCGGTGTGCCTCTTGAACTCCTATGCCAACCCCATTCACGAGGAGCGCCTGGGCGCCATGATCCGCGAGCAGGCCCCCGACGTGTCGGTTTGCCTCTCCTCCGAGATCCTTCCGGAGATTCGCGAGTACGAGCGGACGAGCACGGCGGCGGTCAACGCCTACATCATGCCGGTGGTCAGCCGCTACCTCAACTCGCTCGGGCGAGCGCTCGGAGAGCTGGAGATCGGCGTTCCGCTCCTGGTCATGCAGTCCAACGGTGGCGCCATGCGCGCCCGGGCGGCCGCTGAGCGCCCGATCCACATCATCGAATCGGGACCGGCCGCGGGTGTGGTCGGGGCTGGCGAGGTGGCCAGGCGGATCGGCCGTCCTGACGTCATCACCTTCGACATGGGAGGCACGACAGCCAAGACCGCGATCATCGAGGGCGGCGAGGTGACCCGGGTCTCCGAATACGAGGTCGGAGGCGGGATCAACCTGGCGGGTCGGCTCCTCAGGGGCGGAGGGTATCACGTGCGCGTCCCCGCCATTGACATCGCGGAGGTCGGGGCTGGCGGCGGGAGCCTCATCTGGTTGGACAAGGGAAACTCGCTCAGGGTGGGGCCGGAGAGTGCCGGCGCGGACCCCGGACCAGTCTGCTATAACCTCGGCGGCAAGCTTCCCACGGTCACCGACGCGAACGTCGTCCTGGGATTCATCAATCCGCACTACCTGGTTGGTGGCGCCCTCAAGCTTAACGCCGACAAGGCGAGGACCGTGATCCGGGAGACGATCGCCGAGCCGCTCGGCCTCGATGTTGAAGAGGCCGCCTACGGCATCCACCTCCTCGCCAATGCGCTCATGGCGCGGGCGGTGCGATCGGTCTCCAGCGCTCGCGGCCGCGACCCTCGCCACTTTGCCCTGATGGCCTTTGGCGGAAACGGCCCAGTCCACGTTGCCACGCTGGCCCGCTCCCTGGAGATCCCGCTCGTGATTGTCCCGCCGATCCCCGGCCTGTTCAGCGCCTTGGGGCTCCTCTTTCCCGACGTGGAGCACCACTACGTCAGAACCTATAAGCGACGTATCGAGGCATTGGACCCGGAGGAGGCCGAGCAGCTCTTTCGAGCCATCGAAGCCGAGGGGCAGGCAGAGCTGGCCGCCGAGGGGTACGGGCCTGCCGCTGTCAGGTTTGAGCGACGGCTTGACCTTCGGTACGCTGGGGAAAACTCGGAGTTGACCATTCCAACTCCGGACGGTCCTGCCTCACGAGCCTGGCGGGCGACGCTTGTCGAGCGGTTCAGCCTCGAACACGAGCGCACCTACGGGTACCGGTCCGAGGGCGAACCCGTTGAGCTGCTCAACCTCCGGCTGATCGCCGGCGGTGTTCCGGCCACGCCTCGAGCCCCGCATCGCCTGCGGATCGGCGCCGATGCCGCGCGCCGACCCGGGGATGCCGGAAGCCGGAGGGTCTTTTTCGGCCCGGAACACGGCTGGATCAAAACTCCCGTGCGGGAGCGGGCAGAGCTGGCGGCCGGAGAGACATCGGGACCACTCATCGTCGAGGAGTACGACAGCACCACGGTGGTCCCACCCGGCTGTCGGGTTTTGCTTGACACCTGGGGCAATGTCATAATCACCCTCTAGGACGGAGGTCCAGATGCAGGTGATCATCAAGAAAGGTCGGGATCCGATCAGTGTTGAGCTGGTCAAGAACGCGCTCGAGTCCATCGCCGATGAGATGGCGGTCACGGTGGTCCGGACCGCCCGGTCGTTCGTCCTGAAGGAGGCGATGGACTTCTCCACGGCGCTCTTCACCGCCTCGGGGGAGATGATCGCCCAGGGGACCTGCCTGCCGCTCCACCTCGGGAGCATGCCCGAGGCGCTCAGAGCCGTGCTCCGCTACTACGAGGGCGCCATGGCCCCGGGAGACATCTACGTGCTGAACGACCCCTACGACGGCGGAAGCCACCTCCCCGATATCATCGGGGTGAAGCCGATCTTCGCAGGCGCACGGCTCGCGGGCTACTCGGCCGTCCTGGGCCACCAGACCGACATCGGCGGCCGCGTGGCGGGTGGCAACGCCTGCGACTCCACCGAGATCTACCAGGAGGGGCTTCGGATCCCGCCGCTCAAGCTCTACGATCGGGGGCGACCGCTGGAGGAGATCTTCCGTCTCATCGGACGGAACGTCCGCGTGCCGGAGACAGTCCTGGGAGACATCCGCGCCCTCGTTGCGGCCTGCGGGATCGGCGAGCGCGAGTTTCTTCGGCTCGTGGACCGGTACGGCCTGGCG
>CAYFIG010000158.1:0-5323 GCA_964342905.1 uncultured bacterium | reverse complement strand
TGCTGAATCAGAATCGTTAAACCACCATGCGCTTGAAGAAGGCGATCGCGAACCTGATCCAGTGGGAGCGGGTCTGCCGGGTGGCCACAGTCGGCGAGGCGGGCGTTCCCCACCTGGTGCCGGTCTGCCATGTCCTGGCGGACGGGAAGATCTACTTCGCGACGGGGAATGACGCCAAGAAGGTGCTGAACCTCAAGGCGAACCCCCGCGTCACGCTCACCGTCGATCTCTACTCGGACGACTGGGCAAATCTGAAGGGCGTGATGGTGCAGGGAACCACCAGGCTGATCGAAAGGGGCCCGCGCTTCAGGAAGATTCGCGTGCTCCTCTACAAGAAGTACCCGCAGTACCCTGACGAGGCCGCGCTGGACGAGTCGGACTCGGTCATCGTCGAGGTTACCCCCGCCCACGTCTTCTCCTGGGGAGTGGAGTAGTTCGGAGGAGCCCGGCGAACGCCCGCCAGCCCGGGCGACAACCAGGCCTCGGGGAGCGAGCCGAGAAGTGTCGATCCTAACCGTAACCAAGGTCCAAAAAATTTACCGGAACAACACCCGAGAGATCCACGCCCTGGAGGATATCACCTTCTCCGTCGAGGAAAATGAGTTCGTCACGCTCGTCGGACCCAGTGGCTGCGGCAAGTCCACGCTGCTCAAAATCACCGGTGGTCTCGTGGACCGAACGGCGGGAGAGGTTTCCTTCAAGGGGCAGCCGGTCGTCGGACCTCGGCGGGACATCGGAATCATGTTCCAGACCCCGGTCTTGTTCGATTGGCGGACGACCCTGGAGAACGTGCTGTTGCCGACCGAGGTGTTGGGCATGGACCCGGCCGGGTCGCAGAAGCGGGCGAGGGACGTCCTGAACATGGTCGGCCTGGACGGCTTCGAGGAGAGCTACCCGAACCAGCTCTCCGGCGGGATGCAGCAACGGGTGTCCTTGAGTCGGGTGCTGGTGTACGAGCCCGATCTCCTCCTCATGGACGAGCCGTTCGGGGCGCTGGACGAGTTCACCCGTGAACGCCTGAATTTAGAAATCCAGCGGATCTGGATGCAGCACCGGAAGACGGTCCTGTTCGTCACTCACAATATTACGGAAGCGGTCTTCCTTTCGGACCAGGTCCTCGTGATGACGTCCCGGCCCGGACGCCTGGCCCGGGTGGTCCGGGTACCGTTCCCGCGGCCGCGGGAGGTCCGCCTAATGAAGACCCCGGAGTTCGCCTCGCTGGTCTTCGAGATCCGTGAGGTCCTGGGGGTCGCCTAAGAGGAGCGTGCCATGGGATCCGACAGCCTCGCGAACCGTACCGCGACCGTGGCCGAGCCTACCCGTGAGTCGAGGCGCTCGGCCTGGCTCCGGCGGCCCGAGCACATCCTCTCGGTCGGGTTCCTTCTGGTCGTGCTGGCCGTATGGGAGGCGTTGAGCCGATCGGAGGTGATCCACGAGATCATCCTGCCGGCGCCCAGCCGGATCGCGGGCGGGTTGTGGACCGTCGTCACCCTGTCATCGTTCCCCCGGGATCTGGGCACGACCCTGCTCGAACTGTTCGCGGGGTTCTTGCTGGCGGCGGTCCTGGGGGTCGGGGTTGGGATCCTCACCGGCACCTTCGAGCTATTCCGGCGGGCTATCTATCCTTACGTCGTGGCGTTTCAGGTGATCCCCAAGGTGGTCTTTGCGCCGATCTTCCTGACGTGGTTCGGGTACGGCGTCGAGTCGAAGATCGTCCTCGCGGCCGTGATCGCGTTCTTCCCCTGTCTCATCAACACAGCGGTCGGCCTGCGCTCCGTCTCCGAGGACGAGCTGATGCTCATGCGTTCCTACGTGGCGAGCCGACGGCAGATCTTTTGGAAGCTGACGCTCCCTAAGGCCCTGCCGTTCATCTTCGCCGGGCTGAAGACCGCGTTCACCTTCGCCCTGATCGGGGCCATCGTCGCCGAGTTTGTGGGGACTTACCACGGCCTAGGCCTAGCCCTCGAGACGTTCACGTTTGCCTTGCAGATGCACTTGGTGTTCGCCGTGATCGTGATTATCTCGCTTCTGGGGATAGTCCTGTACGCCGGTCTGGACTTTCTGGACCGGAAAATCGTGTTCTGGCACCGGGAGGAGGGTTTATGACGCGACAGCTCTCAGCCGGAACCATCAAAGAAGAAGGAGGGAAAGCCATGCGGTACACACGGTGGGTCGTTGCACTGGTCTTGGCGAGTCTTTCGCTTGCGCTGGTCGTGGTGCCGGTGGAAGCCCAAGCGCCCCCCAAGGTGAAGTACATGCTCTCCGCGAAGAAGGGAACCACCCACTACCCCGCGACCCTGGCGGAGCACCTGGGCTTCTTTAAGGAGGAGGGGTACGAGATCGAGGTGCTGCCGGGCTCGGGCAGCGGGGGCATGATCCGGCAAGTGATCGCGAAGCAGGTCGATATCGGTCAGGGATCGCCCGGCGCCATCCTGATGGCCATGCAGGCGGGGCACAAGCTCAAGGGGGTCTACACCATCTTCTACAAGGACGTCTTTCCCATGGTCACGCTCGGGGATAGTAAGGTCCGCAGGGTCGAGGACCTGAAGGGCGGGGCCTTGGGGATCAGCGAATTTAGCGGGGGCGAGGTCGCAATCGCGCGGGGCGTGCTCACGCGGGCCGGGCTCACGGTTGGAAAGGACGTGAACCTGCTCCCGGTGGGTGAGACGCCGGCCACGGCCCTCCAGGCGCTTCGGAGCGGGAGGGTCGGTGCCTACATGAGCGGCTTCCAGGACATCGTGGCCCTGCGGCACCAGGAACCGAACCTCAGGGAGATCGTGATCCCGCAGACCTCCAAGTTTCAGTCGCAGATCGTGGTGATGCGGCAGGAGGTCTTCGAGAAGAACCAGAAGATGGTGGTTGCGCTCAGCCGCGGCCTGGCCAAGGCCACCCTCTTTGCCCTCACCAACCCGGCGGCGGCCCAGGCGATCCTTGTAAAACTGGCGCCGGCTGAGTATGTGGACCCGAAGTTCGGGCGGCTGTTCCTGGACACCGTCATCGACCTGACCAAGCCGCCCGCGGATCTATTGGCCAAGGGTGAGTTCGGCCGGAACTCCCTCGAGGCGTGGGAGGCCTATCAGGCGTTCCTGATCACGGGCAAGACGGTCGCCGAGGGAGCACTGGAGAAGCCACAGGATCTCCAAGGCTTCCTGACCAACGAGCTGATCGCCGAGATCAACAATTTTGACAAGGAGCGCATCCGCAAGATGGCGCGCGAGTACAGGTAGGCCTGAGCGGGTAATTTGTTCCGGAGGCTCAACGGCTAGGAGGAAGGAGACCCGGTGGCAATCCAGCGCACGCCCATGACTCGGGAAGGGCACGCTCGCCTCCAAGCGGAGCTCGAACGCCTCAAGAAGGTCGAGCGCCCACAGATCACGAAGGCGATCGCCGAGGCCCGGAGCCACGGTGACCTCTCGGAAAACGCCGAGTACCACGCGGCCCGGGAGAAGCAGTCCTTTATCGAGGGGCGCATCGTCGAACTCGAGGCGAAGCTCAGCCGTGCCGAGATTATCACTCCGCCCACCGACGGTGACCGGATTACCTTCGGCTCCACCGTGCTCCTTGCTGGCGAGAGCGGCAAGGAGATCCGCTACCAGATCGTGGGGTCCGACGAGGCCGAGCCGGATAAGGGACGGATCTCCATCCTCTCGCCACTAGCTCGGACCCTCATTGGCAAGCAGGTCGGAGACACGGTGGTTGCGCAGCTGCCCGGCGGGAAGAAAACCTACGAGATCCTCGCTGCGAACTTCGAGTGGGTGGAGCAGGAGAGCGGTCAGTCCGGCCGGGTTAGTTTCTGAGCGCGTCCCGCAGCTCGCGAATCAGTGTTTCCACGGTGCCCCGGGTTCCGCCGGCCAGCTTTTGCCTCCACTCTTGCTCGGTCTCGAACCGCCGGTCCCCGAGACGGGCGCCCCAGGGCTTGATCGCCTCTCGGATCGCGTTGATATCAAAGGGGTCTCTCTTGAGTTCGCGAGCCCGAGCCATCACATCCGGAGCCACGCGGATAAAAGCGCGGAGCGCCGCTCCGGTCCTGATGGAATACTTCCGCCCCGCCCAGGCTGTCGGGAACACTCCCGCCATGGCCTTGACGTAGTTCAGGAAGAAGCGCTTGGCGGCGTTGCGGATCTCCTGGATTCGGGTGGCTCCTCCCACCTTCTCCACCGTCTCCAGGAGGTCCACGATCTCTTCGGCCAGAGGGGCCTGGGAAACCTTTCCGCGCCCGGTTCCCAGCATCTTGATATCGCCGTGGAGCGGGGAGGTTTCGTCCTCGTTGAGCGAGCGGATCACGTCGTGGGCCAACGCCTGGTTGGGGTCCGGGTAGAGCTTGCGCCCAGCCAGGCTGACGATGTGTGAGGGGTTGAGGCGGGTGTGTTTCGCGTTGATCGTCACGAAGAGCTCGACGATCTCACGGGCATCCAGCGAGTCGAAGAGCACCGCGGGGACCTCGATCCCGAGCACCTCTCCCGCCTGGGTCAGGGCGTGCAGGGCGAGGAGCCGGTGCTGGCCGTCCAGCACCCGCAAGACCCCATGCTCCTCGGGGATCTGTAAAAGCCCGAGGTCATGGTGGCTCGCCATGGGAGTGAAGGTGAACCGCTTCTCTGAGGTGATGATCACCGCCCCGGGAATGGCGGGGAGCGTGCTTGCTTCCTTGCAGTCACGGTAATAGGTGACAAGCTCGTCGATTTTCCGGTGTATGACCGGGCGCTGATACGCCGCCTCGCTCTCGGCGATACGCTTTTCCAAAAGTTCCCAGTTCACCCGGGAGCGGGTCGAACGCTTGGCCTTTGGAGGCTCCTTGGGGTAGCCACCGGTGTAGCCGAGCACCTCAAACTTCACCAGCCGCTCAATGTCCTTCGCAGAGAAGGAGGCCTGGTAGAACTCGACGCCGAACTGTTTTACCCGATGGGCCGGAACCGTGATCATGCGCTCCTCCAGGGTCGCTGACACTCTAATCGAACCCCAAACCCTAGTCAACAGAGGACTTTTCGGCACATAGAGGACTTCTTGCCCCTATAAATAGTAGATATGCAACGTGGTATCTACAAGATGAAGTGGGTAGATCGCGGTTTGCCAGGGCCCCTGCTGAACGGTGATTCAGTGGGAATCATAATTGACAAGGCCTGAGCCAGCCGAGTAGAGTCGGTCTCACTCCAGGCAGAGGATTCCGGGGGGAGCCTACGATGCGAAGCTGCTTCCGCGTACTGGTGCTGGCCCTTGTGTTCTTCCTGGCTACCGTTCCGGGCTTGGCCCAGGAGAAGAAAGGAGAGCCCGCCCGTCCCACCGAGATGCCGCCCCACATCCGTTCGGCTTATACCTTCCTCATGGC
>CAYFIG010000157.1:0-5330 GCA_964342905.1 uncultured bacterium | reverse complement strand
TCCTGACCCCAAGCCGGAGCCGGGCGAGGTATTGGTACGGGTGCGCGCCTGCGCGCTGAACCACAGGGACATCTGGGTCCGGCGCGGGCTCAGGGAAAAGCGGCTTCCCCTCATCCTGGGCACCGACATTGCGGGCGAAATAGCGGCGCTGGGCCCGGGAGTCTCAGGGCTGGCAATCGGCTCCAAGGTGGTGCTGCTCCCGACGCTGACCTGCGGGCGCTGCGAGTTCTGCCAGATTGGAGCAGACAATAGTTGCCCGGAGATCAAACTGCTTGGCGGGGCTGTGGACGGGGGCTATGCGGAGCTGATCACGATCCCGGCCCGGAACGTCTTCCCCCTGCCCGAGACCCTGACCTTCGTCGAGGGGGCGGCCATCCCCGTGGCCTTTCTGACCGCGTGGCACATGCTCGTCACGCGCGGCGGCATCACGCCCGGAGAGACGGTGTTGGTGGTGGGCGCCTCGAGCGGCGTCGGCAGCGCGGCCATCCAGATCGCCAAGCTCCACACTGCCCGCGTGCTTGCCACGGCCGGGACGGCCGACAAACGCAAGCGGTGCCTTGACCTCGGCGCGGACGAGACCATCAATTACCGTACCCAGTCCATCTCTCAGGAGGTCCGCCGCCTCACCGATGGCCGGGGCGCGGATCTCGTCTTCGAGCACGTGGGGCCGGCCACCTGGGCTGAGAGCCTAAAATCCCTCGCGCGCCGCGGACGCCTTTTGATCTGCGGCCAGACCACGGGGAACGAGGTCACTCTTCCCCTGATCCAGTTCTTCGCCCAGAACCAGACCATTCATGGCACCTTCATCGGGACCGCCGGAGAGTTCGCCGAGATTCTTCGCCTCGTCGCCGCCGGCAAACTTCGTCCGGTGGTGGACCACGTCTTCCCGCTCTCGGCGGCCCCCGAAGCCCACCGTCGCATGGAGCAGGGGGAGCACTTCGGCAAGATCGTTCTCTCGGTATGAGCCTCGACGCCTCATGGCAATCCCGGCGGATGACGAATCGCTCATGGAGGAGGTCCGCGGTGGGAGCTCGGAGGCGTTCGGGATCCTTTATGACCGCCATCACCGAGCGGTGTTCAACTTCCTCCTCCGCTTTCTTGGTGACCGTCGGACAGCCGAGGATCTCCTCCAGGAGGCGTTCCTCCGGGTCTATCTCCACCGCGAGGACTACAGACCCACCGCGGCGTTCAGGACCTGGCTCTTCACAATCGCGCGGAACCTGCTCGTAGACCACCTCCGGAGAGGCGCCGCCCGCCCCGAGAGCGTGGACGACGTGGCGCTTGAGCAGGCGACTGACACCTCCCCGGGCCCTCTCGCCGAGCTAGAGGGGCGCGCGCTTGAAGAACAGCTCCAGATAGCCGTTTCCCGCCTACCCGCGTTCCAGCGGGAGGTCATCTTGTTGAGCCGCTTCGCCGGCCTAAGCCACGAGGAGATCGCTCAGGTGACCGGGGCTTCCTTCGGGTCTGTCAGGGTTGCTCTCCACCGGGGGCTCCGCCGTATCCGCGATCTGCTCGGCCTGCTGTAACACTGTCAGGCCTGATGCGTTTAATAAGGTGAGACCGCCGATGACGTGCGAGCAGATAAGAGAAGAGCTTACCTCGCGGTTGGTTTTCAAAGCCGGGAGCCCCTGGCCGGAGCCGGTGGCGGCTCACCTTGAGGCCTGCGCGGGCTGCAGGGCCGAGCTGGACTCCCTCCAAGAAACCTGGGTGCTCATCGCCCAATGGTCAGAAGTTCCCCCCGGGCAGGCGATCAGAGCGCGTCTCATCCAGAGGGTCCGGCGTCAGCTCCTCAGGGATTCGATCCTGACTGTCAGCGGGTGGACCCGGGCGGTGCTGGCGGCAGTCATCGGGGTGGCGCTGTCGCTCGGTGTATCTCTTTTGGTTCCGTATTCGCTCCTCATCTCCTTGTGCCGGCAGGCCCTTCAGGTTTCCGACCCTCACGTGGCGCCGTATCTTCTCGCCGGCATGGTGTACGGCCTCCCGCTCGGCCTGGGCATCTTTATTCTTCGAAGGCAGGCACTGGGCTCCGTAGTCGGGAGCCTTGAGGCCAGCCTCCTCTTCTTGGTGATCCTGGCCCCCTACGTTATCGCCCAGTGCCGGGAGTTCGCCCCAGCCCTGCAGGTCGCCTTCGTCTCGGGATTGGGCGGCGGCGCCCTGCTCTCAAGCCTGGCCGGGCTCTGGCTCGCCCGGCCTGCTCCATTCGGCAGGATTCAAGCTTAGACAGGAGGTCTCAGCTATGGCTCGACGGATCGTTTCGTGCGCGGTTCTTCTTCTGTTTCTCGTCTTGGCCATCTCGGCGGGGTGGGCTCAGGCTCCTGCGCAGCCCAAGCAGCCCGAACAACCAACGCCGGCCCCCGGCATGCCCGGGATGACGATGCCCATGATGCCGATGATGGGGAACATGGCCCAGATGATGCAGCTCTGCTCCCAGATGATGAACCAGATGGCGGGCATGATGGCTCCATCTCAACCGCCCCAGCCCCGGCAGCAGTAGTCCTTGAGCTGCATGGCACCGCGCCAAGTGAGGCTTGCGGCCCTCGCGCTCGCCCTCACGCTCCTCATCGCCGGAGCAGGTGAAACTTCGGCGGAGGTGCGGGAGGTCACGCTTCAGTTGGCGGGAATCTTCTGCGCCGGGTGAGTCCCGCGGATCCACGCGGCCCTGGAGGGGCGGCCCGGAGTGCAGAAAGTGACCGTGGATCTAGATAAAGGCGAGGTGACGGTGCTGTATGAGGATCAGCTGACCTCGCCACAGCAGTTCGCCGAACTGCTCAAGTCGGCGGGGTTTCCGACCAACGGCCAGACTGCCTGCCGAGGCTGGCGGCGATGGTTAGGACGCTGTTGAGCCTCATGGCCTCTCTCTGAGGTACAAAGGAGGGAACCAAGTGTTTTCAGGAACGATAGCGAAGTGGGCAAGCATGCTAGGCCTCGTGGTGCTCCTCGGAGTGAGTGCCGCCACCGGCGCCGCCTCACCGGAAGCGATGAAGGCGCTCGGGATCCTGGAGCCGCGGGAACGGACGGCAGCGCCGAATGTTGCGCTCCCCACACTCCAGGGAAAGCCGTTCTCCTTCAGCGAGCTTAAGGGCAAGGTGGTTCTCGTCAACTTCTGGGCCACCTGGTGTCTGCCTTGCCAGTGGGAGATGCCGCTGATGGAGAAGCTCTATCAGGCCTATAAGGCCAAGGGCTTTGTCGTCGTGGCCATCTCCCTGGATCAGGAGGGCGCCGCAAAGGTGGAGCCATTCGTTAAAGAGAGAAAACTCACCTATCCGGTGTTGCTGGATCCCTCACTCAAGGGGGCCATGCAGTTTGGGGTCCGCGGGCTTCCCGCCACCTTTCTCATCGCTCCTGACGGGTTCATCAAGGGCGTTACCTACGGGCCCAGGGAGTGGGACGGCCCAGAAGCTCGGGCGCTGATCGAGTCCCTGCTCCGGGCGAGGACGGATTCGAAGGGCTAGAGTTCTGGCTGGAGTTTGTGCGTGCCTTCTCGCCTCTGGAAGGGGTTGGTGGTCGTCACGGCGGGGCTGCTTGCGGCCTTGGGCATGTTGATCCTCTTGGCTCTGGCTAGCCCGGCGTGCTTCTCGCTGGTGTGTCCGTTGCCACGATGAGGCGAAGAAAAACTCGCTCCCTGACCGTGGCGGCGCTGCTCCTCATCTTCGGAGGCGTGATCGCGGCGTACTTCGTTCAGGCCCCGCTGGCGGGGGCCCAGGTCGGTAAGCCGGCCCCGAACTTTGCGGTGCCGGGGTTGTCCGGCGGCACGCTGGCGCTTTCCGACTACCGCGAGCGGCCGGTGGTGATCAACTTCTTCGCGAGCTGGTGCGGGCCGTGCTGGCGGGAACTGCCGGATTTCGAAGATGCCGCCGAGAAGTATCACGACCGAGGCGTAGCGGTGCTGGGCGTTGGCGTCAAAGACTCGAAGGAGTCGATTCGTCGCATGGCCGAGAACTTGGGCCTCACTTTCCCTATCGGGCTGGATCCGACGGCCGAGGTGGCGGGGGAGCGATACCGGATTCCAGGCCTTCCCGTCACGGTCTTTCTGGATCGCCAGGGAGTCGTCCGGAAGATCTGGCCCGGTCCCATTGATCGCTCCTCGCTGGACCGGCTCGTTGCCGAGATTCTCTAAGAGGGGTGAAAGGGTGAAGGAAAAGTTCTTCGGGCTCGGTGCCGTGCTGGGGGCCTTCGGGGCAGGGGTCTGCTGCCTGGCTCCCGCTCTGTTCAGTCTGCTAGGGCTCACCACCGTGACCAGTCTGACGCTCATACGCTCTGTGGTGCCGTACCGCGACTGGCTCTTCGGGTTCACCATCGTGGCCCTTGTGGGCGGCTACGCCCTGGCCTTGCGCCGGTGGGGGAAGATGTCCTGGTGGGACTGGACGATGCTCGGGGGCTCCACGGTCGCGGTGATCGGGTTCCTCTGGTACACGATCTCCCTGGAAGGGCTGCCGCGCTGGCTCTGGCGCTGAGGGACGGGTGTGTTTGGCATAGTAAATAAGCTGGGGGTACTGGGGACGGTCGCGTCCACTACCGTGAACCTGGGCTGCTGCGCGCCTCAGGTGCTTGGCCCGTTGACGGCCGTTCTCTTCGCTGGGGGGCTCCTTGATTGGGTTCCGGTCACCTGGCAGTTCCGCCTACTTTGTGCCTCCCTAGGCGTGGCATTGGTGGGATTCGCCCTGGGGTGGAGGAGGCACCGGCGGCTGGCTCCCATACTGATCTTCCTCCTCGGCGCGGCTGCCATACTCTATACCGCCCACGCGGCCCTCGATGTCACCGTGCTGAAAGTCTTGATCTGGCTCGCGTTCGGCTTGCTTCTGGTCGCGACGGCGTGGGACACTTGGCTGTCCTTCCGAACTCGTAGCTGTCGGGTGACCCTCTCACGCTCGGAGGTCTCTCAATGACGACACCAGCGCAACTGCCTTCGGGCCCGCCGAGGTCGCCGAAGGGTTACTTCCTCCTCGCGCTGGCTTTTATCACCTGTCCGTGCCACCTCCCGCTCCTCTTGGCGGTGCTCGCCGGAACCGGCCTGGCCGGGGCGCTGAGCCAGTACTTCGGGATTGTCTTTCTGGTGCTGACCGTGATCTTCATTGCGTCGCTGGCCTTGGGGCTCAAGGCGATAAAAGGTAGCGACCAGAGGAGGACCTGATGGCCAAGGAGGTCATCGTCTACACCCAGCCCGGCTGAGTGAGCTGCGAGCGAGAGAAAGAGTTTCTTTCTCAAAAAAGGATTTCGTTTACGGCCAAGAACGTCCGTGAGGACCCAGAGGCGCTTGCCGAGCTTCAGAAGCTCGGCTACCCGGCTACGCCCGTGACGGTCATCGACGGCGAGGTCGTGGTCGGGTTTGA
>CAYFIG010000156.1:0-5357 GCA_964342905.1 uncultured bacterium | reverse complement strand
GAGGCGTACGCTCGCTACCTGGCCGAGCACGACCGGGAACACCTCGCCCAGCTTGAGGCCACCCGCACCCTCGTGGAGCGTTGGGCTTGCGAGGGCCCACCCGACTCGATAGAATAAGGGATATGTTCCTGAGATTTGCAGCTCAACCTGCCGGTCCAAGGAGGTAATCATGCAGAACGCTGTGATCGTTGAGGCGGTGAGGACGGCGGTCGGCAAGCGGAATGGAAAGCTCTCGGGGATCCGCCCCGATGACCTGCTCGCCCACACCCTCAAGGAGCTTGTGGCCCGCGCCAAGATCGATCCCAACGAGGTCGAGGACGTGGTGATGGGGTGCGTGGACCAGGTGGGGGAGCAGGGGTTCAACATCGCCCGCAACGCGGCCCTGATCGCGGGCTTCCCCCTGGATGTCTGCGGGACCACCTTGGACCGGATGTGCGGCTCGGGTCAGCAGGCGGCCAACTTCGCCGCCATGGGCGTCATGGCCGGCCAGTACGAGGTGGTCATCGCTGGCGGGGTCGAACACATGACTCGAGTGCCGATGGGCTCAAACGGCCAGGGGCCAGGGGAGGGGCCCGTCAGTCCGCGGCTCTCCGAACGCTACCAGATCATCCCCCAGGGACTTTCCGCCGAGCTGATCGCGGAGAAGTGGGGGCTCAAGCGGGAAGAGCTGGACGGGTTCTCGGCCCAGAGCCACGAGAAGGCCGGCCGGGCCATCGCGGAAGGGCGCTTCAAGCGCGAGATCGTTCCGGCGACGCTGCCGGACGGGAGCGTCTTCGATACGGACGAGGGCGTCCGCGTTCCGGTGAACCGGGAGAAGATGGCGAGTCTCGCACCCTCGTTCAAGCCAGATGGCGTGGTCACCGCTGGGAACTCGAGCCAGATCTCGGACGGAGCCGCAGCGCTCCTGATCATGTCCGAGGCCAAGGCAAAAGCGCTCGGGCTCAGGTCCCGCGCCCGGTTCGTGGCCACCGCGCTTGCCGGGGTCGATCCCACGATTATGCTCACGGGTCCCATGCCCGCCACCCAGCGGGTGCTGAAGAAGGCCGGCTTGACCCTGGATCAAATTGACCTGATCGAGATCAACGAGGCCTTCGCCTCGGTGGTGCTCGCCTGGGAGCGGGAGATCCACCCCGACATGTCCCGCGTGAACGTCAACGGCGGGGCCATCGCCCTGGGTCACCCGCTGGGCTGCACCGGGGCCAAGCTTCTGACCACGCTGCTGCACGAGCTGGAGCGCACGGGTGGCCGCTACGGGCTCCAGACTATGTGCATCGGCTTCGGCCAGGGCATCGCCACCATCATCGAACGGCTGTAATACTTGCTCACCTCGTCAGGTGGGTGGCGCGGCGGGCGGGGCGCCCCACGGCGCGGAGCGCACCGCGAGACAAGCGCTGCGGTTCGGCAGTTGCGACACCGATTTTGCGCTACAACGCGCTTGCGGGAGTGAGCACCGTGGGGCTGCTCGCTGCGACAGGACCCGCCTGAGGAGACACCTGTGGCGTTCTTTCGCTGTGCGAAGTGTGGGAAGACGGCGCCCGTTCAAAAGGTCTGCTGCGGGCGCCCCATGAAGAAGGCCGGTTAACTCTCTTCTCCCATCGCTTCCTGGATCGCCTGAAGAAGATCGTCTGGCTGCACGGGCTTGAAGAGGCAGTGACGGATCCCGCGCGCTCGGCAGCGCTCCGTGTCTTCCTCAGACAAGCCCCACCCCGTGATGAAGGCAATCGGGACCCGCGGGTCCAGGGCGCGGACCCGGTCGGCCACCTCCCAACCGGTCATCCCAGCCATCCCGATGTCGGTCAGCACCAGGTCGAAGTGGTCGGGAGCGAAGAGCGCCAACGCCTCGGGGCCGCTTTCGGCGGGTGTCACGCTGTGCCCTGCCGCTCGGAGCATCGCGGTCAGAAGCCTCAGCACCTGAGGCTCGTTGTCGAGGAGGAGGATCCGGCCAGCCCGGCCACGCCGCGCCTCGGTGGGGGCCGGAGGTTCGGGGACCGCTTCCGCTCCGACGGGAAACAGGAGGGTGAAGCTCGTGCCTTTCCCCAGCTGGCTCTTCACCCGGATCTCGCCGCCGTGGCGCGTGACGATGGAATAGGAGATTGACAGCCCGAGGCCGGTTCCTGTCTTACCCTTGGTGGTGAAGAACGGCTCGAAGATGCGTCGCCGCACCAACTCGGACATTCCCACGCCCGTGTCCGTCACCGTACAGGCCACCGTATCCGCCCCCTCTCGCCGGGTGGCGATGGTGAGGGTGCCGCCCGAGGGCATAGCTTCGATGGCGTTCAGGATCAGGTTGGTGATCACTTCAGACAGGGTGGCCGGGCGGCCGAGGATCGGCGGGATCGTCTCCAGCTCGAGGCGGAGTTCCGTGGGCCTGCCGCGCTTGTCCGCCAGCTCCTCCCAGCGGGGGCGGGTGATGGCCACGGCCTCCCGGATCACCTGGTTCAGGTCCAGCAGGATGAAGGCCTCGTCTGGCCTGAGCCGCGCGAATTGCTGGATCCGCTTGACGGTCTCCGCGCCCCCGGTGGCCGCGGTCTGGATGACCTCGAGCCCTCGGCGCACCAACTCGACGTTTTCCGCGTTCTTGGCCATGAGCTGGACGTAGCCCAGGATCGCCTGGAGGATGTTGTTGAAGTCGTGGGCGATGCCGCCAGCCAGCTTCCCCAGCGCCGTGAGCTTCTCCGAATGGAGGAGCTGGGCTTCCATCTCCCGGTGGGCGGTGATGTCCTTCACGATCGCGAGGACCCCCCGGTGCTCACCGAGCGCCGACAGCGTGACAGCCAGCTCCATGGTGCGTCCGTCCTTCCGGGTCCGGCGCACTTCAAAGTGCCGCGGGGGCGGCTCCGTGGCCAGCGCCGCCTTGGCTTGTAGGTAGTCCGCCTCGGACAGGACGCTGGTGATGGGCTGGCCGCGCATCTCGGCCTCGGTGGCGTCGAAGATCCGCTCGGCGGCCGGATTCCAGCCGACGATCCGGTCCTCCCGGTCCACGGAGATGATGGCATCGCCCGCGGAGCGGACGAGCTGCTCGAGCGAGCGCTTGGTCTCGGCGATCTCGCCGTAGAGCCGGGAGTTGCGGATGGCGATGGCCAGGTACTCGGAGAGCATCTCCAGCAGCTCGCGCTCCCGGGGATCGATCGCGCGGCTGGACGGGCGATTGTCCGCCACCAAATGGCCGAGGATGGTCTCGTGCTCCCGGATCGGACAGACCACGCAGGTGGGTTTCTCGGGGGCCGAGGGCGGCTTGGCTCCCAGGTGGATGGAAACCTCGTCGTACCCAAGGCCGGCCTTGAGCGATTCCGTAATGGTGCTGGTCATCTGAGTGAGATCGAGCTGACCGAGGATCCCGCGCGAGATCTCCCGGAGGATCGAGAGCTGGGTGACGCGCAGGGACTGCTCAGCCGTTTCCCGCCGAGCCGCCTCCTCCAGTTCCCGGGTCTTGGCGGCCAGCTGGCGCATCTCCTGGGCGAGTCGGACCAGCTGCCCCCGCGCCCCCATCTCGAACTGTCGCCGGGCCAGAGCCCGGCGCGCGGCCCTCTCAAGGTCGTGCTTAGCGAAGGGCTTGATCAGGTACTCGAAGGCCCCATAGGTGAGCGCGCTTTTGACTGTCTCCAGGGAGGCGTAGGCCGTGATCATTACGACCTCGATGAAGGGGTCCTCGGCCTTGATCCGCTGGAGCACCTCCAGCCCATCCATGGCGGGCATCTTGATGTCCATGAAGACCACCTCGGGGCGGAAGGTGGGCAGGACCCGGAGGGCGGCCGCGCCGCTGTCAACCGTGGTCACCTCATAGTGGGGCTTGAGGATCATCCTGAGCGATTCTCGCGGCCCGAGGTCATCGTCCACGACTAGAATACGCGGCTTCTCCGCCATGGTTGGCTCCCTCACGTCACGGTGGCTGGCAGCGAGGCCAGGAAAGAGACCTCGTGGCGCCCCTGCCGCGCCTGGAGCCGGCCGCCTTGGGCTTCGATGATCCGATGGCTCACATACGGGCCCATGTCGATCAGACTCTCCTGCACCACCTTCAGGGGGTCGAAGATCTGCTGGAGCTCCTCGTCTGTGACCTTGGCGGTGCGAGAGGAGACCAGGAGCTGGACGCCCTCCTCGGGGTCGTTCGACTGGCCGAGGGAGAAGGTGAGTTTGGCCTCCTCACCGGGGCTCTTTCGCAAGAGGTAGCGGATGAGATACGCCAGGGCCTTTTTGAGCTGGACCCGGTCGCCTTTGACCTTCAGCGTCAACGCCTCGCGGTACACGCTCATGGTCACGCGCTTGCCTGCCGCCTCCTCGGTCAGGTGGAGGACCCGGGCTCCGTTGGCTGCATCCGGTCCTGGCTGGGCCCCGAGTTCCGCCAGGCACTCCTCTGCCACAGTCCCCATGTCCACCATCTCGAAGTTGAACTCGGTTTCCCTCACCAGTGCGGTCAGCTTCTCGAAGATCTCAACCAGCTGCTTGATGTCGCGGCCGACCACGGTGGAGAAGCGGTGGCGGAAGTCGGCGTCCTCATACCGCTCCTCCAGGAGCTCCATGAAGGTGTTGATCGAGACCAGCGGGTTCTTGATCTCGTCGGCAACGCGGGCGATGACCCGGCTCAAGAGCTGGAACTGCTCGGCTCGAAGCTTGTCTGCGGCGAGCTGCTTGGCGGCGGTGAGATCCTCGAACACCATCACGGCGCCCTGGGGGGTCGGATCATCGCCGGCGATCGGGTACGTGCTGACCTCGAGCGGGAGCTTCCGAAGGGCCAGCTGGATTTCCATCCGGCGCACCACGCGCCCGGTTGTCAGGGTCTCGTAGAGGAGGTCACCGAGCGGGGAGGGGAGAACGCGGAGGTCCCGGTTCACGACCTCCTGGGCTGGGAGCTCCAGGATCTCCGCGGCCCGGTGGTTCATGATCGTCACCTTTTCCTCTCGGTCAATGGTAATCACCCCGTTGGACATGTGGGCGAGGGTCCGCTCGATGTACACCTTCTGGAACTGGAGCTGATGGTGGAGCTGGATGTCGCGGATGGCGGTGGCCAGGTGCGTGGCCAAGTTGAAGAGGATCTCGGTCTCGCGGTGGCGGTACGGGACTCCGGTGATGCGCTGGCCCAGGGTCAGGATGGCGACCAACTCTCCATGCGCGATCAGCGGGACAGCCACGACGGCTTGGAGCACTGCAAGCTCCCGGACGATCTCCCGGGCCTCGGGATCCTGAGGGCGGGCGTGCGCCTCCTCGGCGTGGATCAGGCGCCCCTGGGCCTGAAGCCACAGGGCAAGGCCACCGTCCACCGGAAGGCGGACTCCATCCACGACGTGGGGGACCAGGCCCCGGTGGGCTCGGATCCGGAACTCGGCACCGCCCGTTTCGGCAAGGAGCAGGGCGGAGCGGCT
>CAYFIG010000155.1:0-5378 GCA_964342905.1 uncultured bacterium | reverse complement strand
CCTTCAGGCGATCAACTCGTCAGTGGTGTTGTCGAAGAAATGGATCCGGTCTGGGCTGAATGCGAGCCGGATCTTCTCGTGGTGCTTGATGCGCACCGCCGGGTCCACCCGGGCGACGAGGGCCTGGTTCCCGACTCTGGTATCCAGCAGGATCTCAGAGCCCAGCGGTTCCACCACTTCCACCAGCGCCTCGAAGGTGATGTCGTGAGGGTTGCTGCCGGTCGCCTCCCGGAGGTCCTCGGGACGGATCCCGAGCGTGACTGCCTGCCCTTTGTGGCGATCGAGGAGACGAGCCCGATCCGGAGGCACCGGCACTTTGAGCCCGGGAGTCTCAGCGGAGAGCCGGCCGCCGGCCTCGACAAGGGCCGTCTCGATGAAGTTCATCGCCGGAGAACCGATGAAGCCCGCCACGAACTTGTTCCGAGGCCTCGAGTAAACCTCCAGCGGGGCGCCCACCTGCTGGACGACCCCGTCCTTCATGATCACAATCCGGTCGCCCAGGGTCATGGCCTCCACCTGGTCGTGGGTCACATAGATGACCGTCGCATCCAGCCGCTCGTGCAGACGCTTCAGCTCCACCCGCATCTGAACGCGAAGCTTCGCGTCCAGGTTGCTCAGGGGTTCGTCGAAGAGAAAGACCTGGGGGTGACGCACGATGGCGCGCCCGACGGCCACGCGCTGCCGCTGGCCGCCGGAGAGCTGGCGGGGCTTCCGCTTGAGCAGACCCTGGATCCCCAGGATCTCGGCTGCCTCCCGTACCCGCTTCTCGATCTCGGGCTTCGGGAACTTTCGCATCTTGAGCCCGAACGCCATGTTGTCGTACACCGTCATGTGCGGGTAGAGCGCATAGTTCTGGAAGACCATGGCGATGTCGCGATCCTTCGGGGGCAGATCGTTCACGAGCCGCTCGCCGATATAGACCTCCCCGGAGGTGACCTCCTCCAGCCCCGCCACCATGCGAAGCGTGGTGGATTTCCCGCATCCCGAGGGCCCAACGAGCACCATGAACTCTTTGTCGCGGATCGTGAGGTTTATGTCCCTGACCGCAAGGACCTCCTCGAACCGCTTGTTCAAGTCCTTCAGCACTACTTGCGCCATCCCCGTTCCCTCCCCGAGTCTCAGTCGGTCAACCGGTGCTCCGCGCGGCCGGCTCGGCGCTCACGCGGAATCCCCTCTCTCTCCCGCATCCGCCCATCCGCGAGCCCGCTCCACCGCCCGTTTCCACCCCCGATAGCCTTGAGCCCGCGCGTCCTGGGCCATCGAAGGCGAAAATCGTCGCTCGAGCTTCCAGAGCTCGGCCAACTCCGGCAGCGACCGCCAGAGCCCCACGCCGAGACCGGCCAGGTAGGCGGCCCCGAGCCCCGTGGTCTCTGTGATCGAAGGGCGGAGCACCTGCACGTGAAGGACGTCGGCCTGAAACTGGCAGAGAAAGTCGTTGGCCGCTGCCCCGCCATCCACCCGCAGCGAGGTGATCGGCGCTCTGGATTCTTCGGCCATGGTCTCGAGCACGTCCCGGCTCTGATACGCGATCGCCTCGAGCGCGGCGCGGACGAGGTGGGCTTTGGTGGTGCCCCGCGTGATTCCCACGATGGTCCCGCGCGCGTACATGTCCCAGTACGGAGCGCCGAGCCCCACGAAGGCGGGAATCAGATAGACGCCGCCGGTGTCCGCCACCGACTCGGCGAGCTTCTGGCTCTCCGCCGCGTGAGAGATCAGTCCGAGGCCGTCCCGGAGCCACTGGAGCGCGGCGCCCGCGATGAACACCGACCCCTCCAGGGCGTACGTCGTCGTCGCGCCCACCTGCCACGCCACGGTGGTGAGGAGGCCGTGGATCGATGCGATCGGCGTCGCTCCGGTGTTGAGGAGCACGAAGCAGCCGGTGCCGTAGGTGTTCTTGGCCAGCCCCGGGTCGAAGCACGCCTGGCCAAAGAGCGCCGCTTGCTGGTCTCCGGCGATCCCCGCCACCGGGATCCCGGCGGGCAGCCACCCGAGGTCGGCGGTCTCGCTGAACACGCCGGCCGAGGGTCGAACTTCAGGAAACAGGCCCGGCGAGACCGCCAGGACGGAGGCCAGCTCAGCGTCCCACGCGAGCGTGCGAATGTTGAAGCAGAGCGTCCGGGACGCATTCGAGGGGTCCGTGGCGTGACACCGGCCCCGGGTCAGCTTCCAGAGCAGCCAGGAATCCACGGTGCCGAAGGCCAGCTCTCCACGTTCGGCGCGAGTGCGCGTCCGAGGCACCGCGTCGAGGAGCCAACGGATCTTGGTGCCGGAGAAGTAGGCGTCCAGAACAAGCCCGGTCTTCTCCCTAACCAGAGACTCGAGGCCGTCAGCACGGAGCCGCTCACAGATCGAAGCCGTGCGCCGGCACTGCCAGACAATGGCCCGGTGGAGCGGCCTGCCAGTCTTCCGCTCCCAGAGAATCGTGGTCTCACGCTGGTTCGTGATGCCAATGGCCGCCAGCTCGGTGCCGGTGATTCCAGCGGCCGCCAACGCCTGGCGGCCCGCTGCCTCGGTGCTCGCCCAGATTTCCTCGGGATCGTGCTCCACCCAGCCCGGGCGAGGGAAGTACTGGGGAAGCTCGGCGTACCCCCGACCCCGCACCTGCCCCTCCGGGTCCACGACCAAGGCGGTTGACCC
Source organism: uncultured bacterium (assembly GCA_964342905.1). Lineage (GTDB taxonomy): Bacteria > Methylomirabilota > Methylomirabilia > Rokubacteriales > CSP1-6 > CAYFIG01. The sequence continues at coordinate 2,741 of CAYFIG010000155.1, read as the reverse complement.
GGTGGTCCCCTGATCCAGGGCGAGCACGTACCGCTTCGGCGTCATCGCTTCAGCAGCTCCTTGGCGAGGTCCGGGCGATCCGTGATCAGGACATCCACCCCGAGCGAGACGAAGCGCTCCATGGCCTGCGCCTCGTTCACGGTCCAGACCCCGAGCAGAAGGCCCGCCTGCCTGGCCTGGTTGATGACCTCGGGCGACACCAGCGCCGCATGGAGCCCCACGAAACCGACTCCGAGCTTGGAAAGCTCCGCGAGCTCCCGCTCGACCGTGGAGCCCATCCGCTCGAGCCTCCGCTTGGAGTAGAGCGCACCCGCCGTGACCTCGGGCTTGAGCTGGCGAATCCGCCGCAGCGTTTCGGGCTCGAACGCCATGACGATGGCTCGGGGGGGCACCCCGTGCCGCTCCAGGGTCGCGAGCACCTTCTCCTCGATCTCCGGGTAGCGCGCACGCTGACCGTCCACCTTGATTTCCACCAGAAACCGGAGCGTGGACGGCGCGGGAAGCGCGAGCACCTCGTTCAAGGTCGGGATCGTCTCCTCGGTGAGCTTCCCGTCCTTGTCCTTCAAGCGGAGCGTCCGGAGCTCGGCCAGGGTCCGGTCGCGGACGGGGCCCGTTCCCGTGGTGGTCCGGTCGAGGGTCGGGTCGTGGAGCACGACCAGCTCGCCGTCCCGGCTCAGATGAACGTCCAGCTCCAGGAAGTCCACGCCCAGGGCGATCGCGTTCCGGAACGCGAGGAGGCTATTCTCGGGCCAGAGCAGCGCGCCGCCCCGGTGGGCCGCCAGGCGCGTGCCACTCGGCTGAGCCTCAGCCCGGCCCCCGAGCACGCCCAGGAGACCCACGCCTACCGCCAGCGTGAGCGCGAGTGTTAGCCCCGTCACTTCTCGCTCTCGATCAGGCCCTTCACGAACCAGCGCTGCATGAAGAGAATCACCGCCACCGGCGGCAAGAGGGCCATGAGGGCCGCGGCCATCATCACGTTCCACTCGGGGATGTGGGTGCCGGTGCGCGGGATCAGGTCGTTGATGCCGATCACCACCACCCGCATGGCCTCCGTGTTGGTGATCATGAGCGGCCAGAGGTACTGGTTCCAGCCGAAGATGAAGAGCACGATGAAGAGCGCCGCGATGTTCGCCCACGAGAGCGGCAGGAGCATGGTCCAGAAGAAGCGCAGCGGCCCGGCGCCATCCAGCTGCGCCGCCTCGGCCAGCTCGTCGGGGACGGTGAGGTAGAACTGCCTGAAGAGGAAGGTCGCGGTCGCGGAGGCCATGAGGGGCACCGTCAGGCCCCAGTAGCTGTCCAACCAGCCGAGGCTGCCGACCACCTCGTAGGTCGGGATGATCCGCACGGGCACCGGGAGCATCAGGGTCACGAAGATCATCCCGAACACGAGCTGCTTGCCCCTGAAGTTGAAGTACACGATGGCGAAGGCGGAGAGGAGCGAGATGGCGATCTTCCCCGCGGCGATCGCCACCGCCACCACGGCGCTGTTCCAGAGCAGGCGCCCCATGTGCGAGCGGGTCCACGCGGCCACGTAGTTCTCCACGAGGTGTGTGGACGGACGCAGGACCGGCGGACGGGCGAGCACCTCCTCTACCGTCTGGGTCGAGATGACGAAGGCGTAGTAGAGGGGGAAGGCGATGACCGCGATGCAGGCGAGGAGCAGCAGATGGACGACGAGGTTTCCCCAGGGCAACGGCCTGCGCCGCGCCTCGAGGACGAGGGTGGCCGGAACGGCGCGCGGCCGCGCCACCGCCCCGGCGGCGCCCGCGTTCCCGTCAGCCACCAGCCGCGTGCTCTCGGGGCTCAATAGGTCACCTTTTTCTCGAGGTAGCGGAACTGAATCATGGTCAGCCCGATCACCACCGCCATCAGGATCACCGACTGGGCCGCCGAGGAGCCGAGGTTCAGGCCGATGAAGCCGTCCTTGTACACCTTGAACACCATGATCTCGGTGGCGCCCCCGGGGCCGCCCTGCGTCACCGCGTGGATCACCCCGAAGGTCTCGAAGAAGGAGAAGACCATGTTGGCCACCACGAGGAAAAAGGTGATCGGGGAGAGGAGCGGAAACACGACGTGGAGGAACCGCCGGATCCCGCCGGCGCCGTCCACGCTGGCCGCCTCCAGCACCGAGCCCGGGATGGCCTGGAGGCCGGCCAGGTAGAAGGCGATGTTGTAGCCGAGGTGGGTCCAGACCGTGGCCAGGATCACCAGGACCATCGCCACCCACCCCTTGAGGAGCCAGTTGAACTCGTACGACGTCACGAACGCGAGGAAGTACGGGAGGATCCCGTACGACGGGTGGAAGATGAAGAGGAAGATGATCCCGGCGACGGGCGGGGCGATGCCGTAGGGCCAGAGGAGCGCGGCGCGGTAGGCGGTGAGCCCCCGGATCTGCTGGCTTGCGAGCGCGGCGACGAGGAGGCCCACCCCGACCGCGAACACGGTCACGCTGGCCGAAAAGATGCCGGTGTTGACGATGGAGGCGTAGTAGTCGGGCGAGGCGAGCAGCTTCCGGAAGTTCTCCAGCCCGATGAACACCGTCTTGTCGCCGAAGGGCGAGCTCCGGAAGAGGCTCAGCCGGAGCGACTCGAACGCCGGCCAGAAGAAGAAAACAAGGGTGACCGCCACCTGCGGCAGCACCAACAGGTACGGCAGCCACCGGTTCCTGAACACCGTCCGCTTCATGCTACGGCTTGTGCTGGGCGGCGAACTCCTTCAGGATCTCGTTCCCTTTGGCCACC
>CAYFIG010000154.1:1268-5406 GCA_964342905.1 uncultured bacterium | reverse complement strand
GTCCAGGCTGACCGCGTCATCGTGGAGGATGCCGACGGGATGTCACCGACAGTCCCCTTCTGGCGAGGCGAGCACCCATCGCGAAGCTGGGAGCTAGCTATACAGGTGGGACACCTTCGACGGGATGCGGCGCAGCGGCTCGACGATTCGGACTTTGAGCAGTGGGCGCAAGAAGAGTGCGGGTTAGAAGCGCGAGCGGCCAGCGCCTTTAAGGCATGGCTCGCCAAGGGGCGCGAAGTGTTGGGCGCGATCCCGGACGATAGGGAGCTTGTTGTGGAGTCGTTCCCAGACGACTTGGGCGGCAGGCAGATCGTGCTCCACTCGGTCTTCGGAATGCGGGTGAACGGGGCCTGGGGGCTAGCCCTGAAAGAAGAGCTGAGGCGCCGGTTCGGGCTCGTGGCCGAGGCCAGCCATGTGGACGACGGAATCCTCCTGGCCTTCGCCCCCGGACAGACCCCTCCCCCGCCAGAGAGGATCCCCTTCCTGGTTGACCCCGAGCGGCTGGATGCGCTCCTCGCGCGAGCCCTGATCGGCTCCCCGCTCTTCACCACCCGCTTCCGCCACGCCGCGGTGCGCGCCCTCTTCATCGCGCGGATGGTGCGAGGGAAGCGGACGCCGGCGTGGCTCCAACGCCTGAAGGCCGACGCCCTTCTGGAAGCCGTGGGAGGCCAGCCTGACTTCCCGCTGGTTGCCGAAACACTGAGAGAGTGCTGCCACGATGCCCTCGACCTCCCGCGACTGAAGGAAGTCCTGGAACGCCTGGGGTCCGGTGCCCTGAGCGTGAAACATGTGGAGAGCGTGATCCCCTCGCCGTTCACCTATCCGTTGCTCCTCGCCTGGGACTGGGCCTACCTGGACGCGGGGCACGCTGAGGAGCGGCGGAGCGACGCAGTCCCCATGTTGAAGGCGTGGCCGGGCGCTCTCGGCCCGCTGGACTCCGAGGTGGTCGAGACTGTTGAGGCCGAGCTCCAGGCCACCATCCTGGAGCGGCGGGCGCGGGATGCGAATGAGCTGGCAGTGCTCCTGGAGGAGCTGGGAGACCTTGATGATGAAGAGATCTCCGCGCGCGTCGCTGGCGACCCGCAGCAGCGCGTGGAGGAACTGAGCCGTGATCGACGGATCGCTCAGGTCACGCTCCCGAATGGCCGTCGCGCCTGGATCAACGCCAACGACAGCGGGCTTTACGCGACCCTCGCCGGTGAATCCCTGGAGCGCATCATCCTCCGTTGTCTCAGGCACCGCGGACCGGTCCCGCTGGCGATGCTTGCCAGCCGCTACGGAGTTGTCGAGGCCGAGCTTGTCTCTGTGCTCCAACGGCTCGAATCCCAGGGGCTGATCCGGAGTGGCCACTACCTGCCTCAGCACCCATCGCCCCAGTATGTGCACCGCTCAGTCCTTGAGGAGATCCAGCGCCGCCAGCTCAGAGCGCGGCGCCGGACCACCCCCCTCGTCAGCGCCGAGGAGTTCCAGGCGTTCCTCCTCCGCTGGCAGCACTGCCATCTAGACCACCGCCTCATCGGTCTTGAGGGGCTCCTCAAAGTCATCGAGCCGCTCCAGGGCGAGGATTTCCCCGTGGCCTTCTGGGAGCAGGAGATTTTTTCCTCCCGCCTCGAGGCTTACGATCCGGCGTGGCTGGACCAGCTCGGGCTCACCGGCCAGCTCGTGTGGCTCCCGTTCGAGCCGGGCCGCCCGGGACGCTTGGGGTTTGGGCTCAGGGAGAATCTCCCCTGGCTGATCCCGCCGACAACCGCCGAGCCGCGCCTCGATGAGCCGGCCAAGGCAGTGCTCAGACACCTTGAGCTTCGCGGGGCATCTTTTGTGACTGACCTCTTGAAGAGCACAGGGCTGGAACCTCACGCGGTGCTCGAAGTGCTCTGGGAGCTCCTCTGGAAGGGACTGGTCACCACCGACACCTTCCAGACCATTCGTCTGGCTGCAGCGGGAGCAAAGGCAGAGTGGGCGAGCGCGGTTCCGGTGAGCCGCCGTCCCTCCCGTCGCGAGGCCCGGCGACGGGTGAGACAGAGGCTCAGTCGCCCCACCCACGCCTACGGCGCGGGTACCCGACTCATCGGTCGCTGGAGCGCCCTCACCGTGGATGAGCCGGCTTCTCCCGAAGAGCGGGAGGAGGCCTGGGCCCGCCTGCTTCTCGCACGCTACGGTGTGCTCAGCCGGGAGCTGGCACGAGGCATGGAGTGGGCCAGGCTCCGCTCGGCGCTGACCAGGCTGGAATTCGCGGCCGAAGTGGTCAGGGGGTATTTTGTCCAGGGGCTCTCGGGAGAGCAGTACGCTCTGGAGAGTGCCGTTGAAGAGCTACGCGGGACAAGCCCGAGGCGCGAGCTACCGCTCCTCCTGAACTCGTGCGATCCGGCGAACCTCTGGGGGCATGTGCTCCCGCTCGCGCGCCGCGACGGATCCAAGCAGCCTCTGACCCGAATCCCGTCCAACCTCCTCATGGTGAGAGGCGGCAGCCCGCGCCTCCTGATCGAGGGGCGCGGAACCGAGATCACCCCGCTGGCCGGGTTCGAGAACGGAAAGCTGCCCGAGCTGATTCGCGTGCTCCAGGATACTCTGACGCGTCCACCAGCGCTCCGCCCGGTCAGGCGGATTGAAATTCACACCTGGGACGGCACGCCCATTCGAACGAGCGAGGCGGCCGGACCGCTCCTGGATGCCGGCTTTTACCCGGATGGCCCACGCCTCCTCTGGGATGGCTATCCGGGCCCAAGGCCGAGAGGGTGATGACGCGCGTCCAGTCGTTTCCTTGACATCCCTTTCCCCGCTCCCTACACTGGCGCCGTGGCGGCTAAGTTGGCACGGACGCTGGTGTTTTGTACGCTGGTGCTCCTGCTCACTCGTCCAGCCGGCGCCGAGCACGAGGTGTATTACCGCTATGTGGTCCTTGGCTACGTAAAGGACGCCAGGCAGGCGCCGCTTCAGGGCGTCGCGGTCACGCTGATCCGGGACAAGACCGGATTCTCATACTTCGGCGAGACTGACAACAAGGGTTTCTTCATTATCGTTGCGCGCGTCGGTGACGAGAGCATGGGAGAACGCCTTACCGTGAAGGCCGGACGTCTCACCGCCACCGTCGTTGCCCGCTTCGATCCCAAAAACCACACGGCCGACCGTGGCACGCGCGTGGACTTTATCGGCACAAAGCTGGTAGAGCGTCCGACCTGGTTCGCCTCCACCCTCAAGCGTTTCCTGGCGCAGTAGCTCGCTGTGGACCCGCTTTACCCCTTCGTCCGGCTGGTGGGCCGCTTCTGGATCTGGTTCTTCTTGAAGTCCGTGGAAGTCCGCCATCTGGAGCGGGTTCCCCGCCGCGGCCCGGTGCTGCTGTGTGTCAACCACCCAAACAACTTCATCGACTCCCTCCTGGTGGGTGCGGTGGTGCCTCGTCAGGTCCACTCCCTGGCCACCGCCGCCCTATTCAGGCCCGGTCTTCTGGCCCGCTTCCTCACCGCTATGGGCGCGATCCCGATCTACCGGCGCCAGGACGACCCGGACAAGATGGACAGGAACGTGGCCACGTTCGAGGCCTGTTTCGATGCGCTGGAGAGGGGGCAGCTGATCGCCATCTATCCCGAGGGGACTACCCACGCCGAGCCCAGGGTCCAGCGGATCAAGACCGGGGCGGCGCGGATCGCCCTCGAAGCTGAGTCGAGACATGCGGCACGGCCCTGGCTGACGCTGATCCCCGTGGGGCTCAACTTCGAGGCGCGGAAGTCCTTCAGGAGCCGGGTGCTGGTGGCCTTCGGCGAGCCGATCCCACTCGCGCCCTACCTCGAGCACTACCGGGATGATCCCTGGAAGGCCGTGGACGCGCTGACCAGTCAGATCCAGTGGGGAATGGAGGCCCAGGTCATCCACATAGAGCGGATCGACCTGGCGGCGGTGATCCGAGAGGTAGAGTCCCTCTACCGGGGCGACCTGGTGCGCGAGCTCCAGGAGGAGCGGGGGCTCTCCGCTAAGCAGATCGATCTTTTCCGCCTCTCGCGGGCCATCATCGCCGCGGTCCACTACTTTAAAGCTCACGACCCCGATCGGGTGGAGCGCATCTGGCAGCGCATCCAGGCCTACAAGGCGCTCCTGGCCGAATACCGGATCAAGGACCAGGCTGTCCACGGCCAGCTCCAGC
>CAYFIG010000154.1:0-1258 GCA_964342905.1 uncultured bacterium | reverse complement strand
TGGCGAAACCCTCACCGGGCTTGCGCTGCTGGGGCTCCCGCTCTTCGCCTATGGAGCTACCGTGAACGCGCTCCCCTATTTCGTTCCCCGCTGGCTTGCGCGGAAGATGACCAGGAAAGAGACCGACTACGCCACGGCGCGCTTTCTTTCCGCCATCGTCTTCTTCCCGCTCTTCTGGGGGCTTGAGACCTGGGTGGTCTGGCGTTTCACCGATCTCACGATCGCCGCGCTCTTCCTCGCCTCGCTCCCCCTGAGCGGGCTTCTGGCCTATCACTATCTGGGCGGGCTGGCGAGACTCCGCCAGAGGCTTGGGTTTGCGACGCTCGCCATGACCCGGAACCACGCGGCCACCCGGCTCCTGACCGAGCGCCAGGAGATCCTGAACGAATTGGATCAGGCGAAGGCCGATTATCTGACTGCCACGAAAGGAAGCACATTCTGAGCACGCCCGGTTAGAGGAGGAAGCGCGATGAAGGCTTACGTCTTGATCGAGACCACGGCAGGAAAGACGCGGAGCGTCAAGAAGGCGCTGTCCAAGATCAAGGGTGGCCGGTGCACGGTGCATTCCTTGGACGCGGTGACCGGGCCCTACGACTTCATCGCGGTGGTGGAAGGCCCCACTCTGGACGTCATCGGCCAGCTCGTGACCGAGGGGATCGGGGTCATCGACGGGGTCACGCGAACAACCACGTGCGTGGCGGTGGCAATCGACTGACCTGGAGGTCCCGATGCGCGTCCTGGTGATGGGAGGCACGGAGTTTATCAGCCTGCATCTGGTGCGGGCGCTCGTGCGGGACGGTCACGGGGTGACGGTGTTCAATCGGGGGCGCCGCGCTGACAGCCTCCCAGCCGGCGTTCGCGTGATCACCGGCGACCGTACACACCACGCCGGCCTTGCCGCGGCGCTTTCGGGTGCTACCTTCGACGCGGTCTGCGACATCGCCTACGCGCCAACAACCGGGCCGGACGTCGCCGCGCTGGCCGACGCCGTCGCGTCAACATGCCCGCAATTCATCTTCATGTCCACGGGACGCGTATATGACCACGCGCTCCCGATCCCGTACCACGAAGACACGCCCCGAGGCGAGTACTGGGGCGACTATGCCCGCCACAAGATCGCCGGCGAGGAAGCCCTCATGGAGCGCAACCGCGCGAGCGGTCTGCCCGTCACGATCGTCCGCCCCACCCACGTCCTCGGCCCGCTCAACACCCGGGACAACGAAACCTTTTTCTTTGACCGGATCCTCCGCGGCCAGCC
>CAYFIG010000153.1:3500-5455 GCA_964342905.1 uncultured bacterium | reverse complement strand
AGCACTCGGTAGCTGTGATGGCGCTCCCCTTCGAAGTAGAGGACCGTGTCCACCAGGTGCTCGAGCAGTCTGGGGCCGGCCAGGGCGCCCTCCTTGGTGACGTGGCCCAAGAGGAAGGCCGCCACTCCCTTTCCCTTTGCCAGGAGCATGAGGCGGTTACCGCACTCCCTCACCTGGCTCACGCTCCCCGGAGAGGATTCCAAGTCCGCGAGATATACGGTCTGAATCGAGTCCACCACCAGCACCTTCGGCTTGAGGCTGTCCACGTGGGCCTCGATCGCCTGGAGATCGGTCTCAGCCAAAAAGTAGAGCCCGCGCGGCGCGATCCCGAGCCGCTCGGCTCTCAACTTGACCTGTGCCGCCGACTCTTCCCCTGAGACATACAGCACCGGCCCTCCCAGCTCGGCGAGGGCACGAGAGGCCTGAAGGATGAGCGTAGATTTTCCGATTCCCGGATCCCCCCCGATCAGCACCAGCGACCCCTGGACCACCCCGCCGCCGAGCACCCGGTCCAGCTCTCCCATGCCCGTCAGCGTACGCATCTCCGAGTCCAGCTTGATCTCGCTCAAGAGGACCGGCCGGCTCGATTGGGCAATCGAAGGGCGCCCGCCCTTCCGCGGAGCCGACCGCTCCTCGATCAGCTGGTAGTAGTCCCCCTGGCGTGCGCAGTCCGGACAGGTTCCCGGCTTCGGCGAGGCGTAGCCGCAGGTCTGACACCGGTAGACCGCGCCGTCCCGGGCCATCACTTGTTCCCTTTCTCGATCGTCGAGCGGATCAGGTACCGCAACAGCGTGCTCCGCTGGGCCCCCTCGAGAAAGGCGGCCAGGTTTTCGTACACTGTCGAATCTTCCAGCAGGCCACCGAGTGTCCCTTCCCCAGCTGCCAGTCGGTCGGTGATCGCCCTAAGGTTCGCGACAGCGACTTTGAAGTCTGAAGTGGCTTGTCCAAGAGCGCCAGTTCCCTCATCAGTGAGCAGGCCGCCCACCACGCCTTTGCCCTGGGCCAACCGCTCGGAAACTTCCCTGAAGTTCCGGGCGAGCGTTCGGAGATCGTCCAGCATACCCTTGTACTGGGGGTCGAAGAGAGCCGCGGCCAGGAGCGAGTCCGATCCCTTGGTTTTCTCGGTCATCTGGCTCAGGGACTCCATGGTCTCCAGCAGCCGACGCATCGCGCGACCGCTCTCCGCTGAGAAAAGGACCGAGACCGCATTCTCTCCGCGATCTGCCTGAGCCAGCAGCCGCTCGGTCGAAGCCAGGAGCGCGTTGAGCCGCCTGAGCGCTTCCGGTTCTTCGTAGACGAGCGCGTGGAGCCATCCCTTGCCCTGCTCCACCTCTCGGGTGATCCGCCCAATCTGCTCGGCGGCTCGCCGGGTCGATTTGAGCGTGGCCGAGAGATCCTCAACCGTCCCGGACTTGTTGAGAGCCTCCACCGTCGTGTTCAAATTGGCGGAGAGAGCGGACACGTTTTTGAGGATCTCGACCCCCTCGCCGGCCAACCGGTTCAGCTCGATCGGATCTCTCGTGGCAATGGACTCCCCCGACCTGAGCGCCGGCGCCCCCGGACTGCCGAGGGAGATCTCCACGAGCTTGTCCCCCAGAAGCCCCTGGGTCTCGATCCTGGCCACAGAGTCCTTTCGAATCCGGTCGGCGAAGCGGCGGGTAATGTTCAGCGTGACCCGCACCTTCCCCGCCGGGCCCTCTGGAAGCACGACGCTCGAGACCCGGCCGATCTGGACCCCAGCCAGCCGAACCGTGGCACCCGGGACCAGACCTCCGACCTCGGTGAACTCAGCCACGAGGTCATACCTGGCCCCGAAGAGCCGCGCCTGAGCTCCAAGCAGGTAAATGAGCGCGAGAAAGGCGACCAGCGAGACCAAGACAAAGAGTCCGATTCGAATCTGAAGCGCGAGCTGTCGGCGATCCGCGCCGAGACCGGCATGGTCTTCCAGATGTTCT
>CAYFIG010000153.1:0-3490 GCA_964342905.1 uncultured bacterium | reverse complement strand
AGGCCCGGACCGCGCTGTTCTGGGAGCGGTGAACCTCGGCGGGAGAACCTGTCGCCACGAACTGACCCTGGTGGAGGATTGCCATCTGGTCCGCCACCATCTCGGCAAACTCGATGTCGTGGGTGACCACGATGGCGGTGTCGCAGACGCCGGAACGAAGCCGGGCGATCAGCTCCACGACCAGCCGCGCGTTGGTGGGATCGAGGCCCGCGGTGGGTTCGTCGAAGATCACGATCTCGGGCTCCAACGCCAAGGCCCGGGCGATCCCGACCCGCTTCCGCATCCCCCCTGAGAGCTCAGCCGGAAGCAACTGCTCAGTCCCCGCGAGTCCCACCAGGGAGAGGAAGGTCCCGACGCGGTCGGCGATCGCCGGTTCGCGAAGGCGCGTGTGCTCTCGAAGCGGATAGGCCACATTGTCGAAGACCGACAGCGAGTCGAAGAGGGCGGAGCTCTGGAACACAAATCCCGTCCGCCGCCGAAGGGAGAGCATCTGCTCCTCCCGGAGATGATCGATCCGGGTTCCGAAGAGCCGCACCTCTCCCGCGTCGGGCCGGATCAGCCCCACGATCAGCCGAAGGAGGACCGTCTTCCCCTGGCCGCTTCCCCCCATGACGGCCAGCGTGGTCCCGCGGGTGAGCGTCAGCCCCACGCCCCGCAGGACCTCGTGCCCGTCGAAGACTTTCCAGACATCCCGGACCTGAACGACCGGTTCCCCCATGGCTCACCAGAAGAGGAAGAGCAACAGTTTGGTCAGGAAAAAATCGGCGATGATCACTGCCATGGTGACCTGCACCACTGTTTCCGTTGTCGCGCGGCCGAGCCCCTCCGTGCCTCCCTCCGTCGAAAGGCCGTTGTAGCAGCCGATCAGGGTCACAATCGCAGCGAAGAAGAAGCTCTTGGCGATCCCGGTGAGAAAGTCCTTCAGCACCACCCAATTGGAGATGGCGTTCCAGTAGACGTACGGGTCCACGTGCCGCTCCCAAACCGCGATCAGCATTCCGCCCAGGAGGCCGATCGCGTCGGCCAGGATCGTGAGGAGCGGAAAGACCATGAGGGCAGCGAGGAAGCGAGGAACGACGAGCTTCTTCACGTAGTTGATCCCGATCGTTCGAAGCGCGTCGATCTGCTCGGTCACCTTCATGGCTCCCAGCTCGGCGGTAATCCCCGAGGCCACCTTTCCGCCTACCAGGATGGCGGTGAGCACCGGTCCCAGTTCCCGGAGGATCGCGAGGGCGACAACCGCCCCCACGTAGTTCTCGGCGCCGAAGCGAGCCATGTTCACCGCGCTCTGCAGCGTGAAGACCATGCCGGTGAAGGCGGCTGCGGTGACGGCCACCATCAGCGAGCGGGCCCCGATGGCGTCGATCTCCTGGGCCACGAGCCGCCAGTATCCGCGCGGCAGAGTCAGGTTCCGCAACACCTGGGCCGTGAGGAGGCTGAGCCCTCCGTACCAGATCGCGGCCTCCCGCCCTTGCACTTTGAGGGCTGATCCAAACGCCATCGCTATTTCCTTTCAGGAACCGGCGAAGCTTCCCACGAAATCCCGGAACTCACCCCGGCCGGCCTCGAAGTCAACCGGCGGCGCCACGTAGACCAAGTCGAAGACGCATCCCTCACCCTTGAGCACGAAGGCCTCCACCCTGACGGGGGTGCCAGCCTGTTGTCCATCGAGCAAGACCCTGATCCCGGGGCGCCCCGCCACCGTGACTGCCTCTCGCTCCAAGAGCGTCCGCCCCGCAAGGCCGAAGCTGAGGTGACGGGCCAGCACCGGAAGCGGCCGCTCCGGCGGCTTTCCTTCGCAGGTGGCATGAGCCAGAATGCCGGCCCGCGACCCGACGCGCGCCAGTTCCAGATCGGCTCGGTCATTAAGCGACGCGCGCCATGCGCCGGGCGGTAGCGTCACCCGATACCCCTTGGGGGAGTAGAAGACCCCGCCCTCGATCCGGCCTGCGCTGCACGCCGACAATCCGAGGAAGAGGAGCAGGACCCCTCGGCTCAGCCGACTTCGGTTTGACCCCGCCCTCAGCTCGCGCTCTCCTCAGGCTCACCCACGCCTCTGGCGCGGGTCCCCGCCAGATCGCTCGGCATGGCGACGGGCCAGCTCCTCGAAGAGTCGCCGGAGCGGGATCCCCCGCCCTCCGAGGAGCACCATGGTGTGAAACCAGAGGTCCGTCACCTCGGAAACCAGTCGATCGTCGCTTTCCCCTGCGAGGGCAGCCGTGACCACCTCAACCGCCTCTTCGCCAACCTTTCTGCAGATCGCCGACTCCCCTTTGGCCAGAAGCTCTGCCACGTAGGATCCCGGCCGGGGTTCGACCTTTCGCGACTGGATCACCCGTTCGACCAGGTCCAGGATCTGAGGCCCGGTCCACTCAGCCCGCGGCGCCCCTTCTCCATTGAGACGCGAAAAGAAGCAGGTGCGGCTCCCGGTGTGGCAGGCGGTCCCTACCTGGTGGACGAGAACCAGGAGCGTGTCCCGGTCGCAATCCGCGTAGAGCGCCTCCACGTGCTGGGCGTGGCCCGACGTCTCGCCCTTCCGCCAAAGCGCCTGCCGCGAGCGAGACCAGAAGTGGGTAAGGCCAGTCCGTTGGGTAGCCTCCAGGGCCTGACGGTCCATCCAGGCCACCATGAGGACCTCCCCGGTCCCCGCCTCCTGGACCACCGCCGGGATCAACCCCTGGGCATCAAACTTGAGTTCGTCAACCGTCATCACTCCTCGAGCCTCACCGGGACGCTGCGATCCCTCAGATAGGCTTTCGCCTCACTGACAGTGTATTGACCGAAGTGGAAGATGGAGGCCGCCAGGACCGCGTCCGCCATCCCCTCCGTGACCCCCTCATAGAGGTGCTCGAGACTGCCGGCTCCGCCGGAGGCGATCACCGGGATCGACACCGCGCTGGCGATAGCCCGGGTCAACTCGAGGTCGTAGCCGTCCTGGGTGCCGTCACGGTCCATGCTGGTCAGGAGGATCTCCCCTGCTCCGAGCTGCTCGGCCTCCTGCGCCCAGGCGACCGCATCCCGTCCTGACGGGCGGCGACCGCCGTGGGTGTAGACGCCCCACCGTCCGTTCTCCCGCTTGGCGTCGATCGCCACCACGATGCACTGGCTCCCGAACCTCTCGGCGGCCTCCCGGATCACGGCCGGGCGCGCTAAGGCCGCGGTGTTCAGCGAGACCTTGTCCGCGCCCGCCCGGAGCAACATCCGGATGTCCCCGATCCCCCGGACCCCGCCCCCCACAGTGAGCGGCATATAGATCCCCTCGGCGGTGCGGCGCACCACATCCAGCATGATGGCCCGCCCCTCGTGGGAGGCGGTGATGTCCAGGAACACCAGCTCGTCGGCGCCCTGCTTGTCATACGCCTGCGCTGCCGCCACCGGATCGCCGGCGTCCCTGAGATCGAGGAACCTGACCCCCTTGACCACCCGGCCGTCCTTCACATCCAGGCAGGGGATGATCCGTTTGGCTAACATCTTCCGACCTCGGCGATTA
>CAYFIG010000152.1:0-5472 GCA_964342905.1 uncultured bacterium | reverse complement strand
CGCTCCTGGTGGCGCCGGCCACGGCTAACGTCCTCGCCAAGGCCGCCCACGGCATCGCCGATGACTTCCTCACCACGCTTCTCCTTGCCTGCCGGGGGGCTGTGCTGATGGTTCCCGCCATGGACGGCGGGATGTGGGAACACTCGGCGGTTCAGTCCAATGTGGCCATGCTTCGGTCCCGGAGAGTCACGGTCCTCGAGCCCGAGGCAGGAGAGCTGGCCTCCGGGCTCTCCGGGAAGGGGAGGTTCCCTGAAATCGAGACGATCCTGGAGGCGCTCTATCGTCTCCTGGCGCCGGCGAAGGACTTGGCCGGCGAGCGCATCCTGGTCACGGCGGGTCCGACCCGAGAGCCGATCGATCCGGTCCGATACCTCTCGAACCGATCCTCGGGGAAGATGGGGTACGCGATCGCCCGCGCTGCGCTCAGACGGGGTGCGGAGGTCGTTCTCGTTTCCGGCCCCACAGCGCTGATCCCGCCGCCGGGGGCCATCTTCGTTCCGGTCCAGACCGCCGAAGAGATGCGGGAAGCCGTGTTCCACCACCTCCCCCAAGCCACCATCGTAATCAAGGCCGCCGCCGTGGCCGATTACCGAGCGACGCACCCTCACGCTGCCAAGATCCCCTCAAAGCAGGAACGGCTCTCGATCCCGCTCGCCCCGACCCCTGACATCCTCAAGGAGGTCGCAGAGAAAAAGGGGCGCGCCTTCCTGGTAGGGTTCGCTGCCGAGACTCACGATGTCCACATCCATGCCCGAGAGAAGCTCAAGACCAAGGAGATCGACCTCCTCGTTGCTAACGACGTGAGCCGGGCGGGAATCGGCTTCGAGTCCGACGAGAACGAAGTGCTCCTCCTCGACCGTTGGGGCGGGGTCCAGGATCTCCCCCAGATGCCAAAGCTTCAAGTCGCTCACGCGATCCTCGACCGGATCCTCTTGCTCCGGGCCCAGGTGCCCGCAAAAGCGCCCCGGTAGGCTATGGGGGCAGAGGCGCTGGCCGAGGCCCTCCGTGCCCTCGGCGACTCCCTTCGCTTCTATCGGGCCATGGGCGTGACCGATCTCCCGCTCTCCCGAGATTACCTTCCGGGGCCCCGAGATGCGCTCCGCAATCTCGAGAAGCAGATCGACGGCTGCACCCGGTGCAGGCTCTGTCAGGGCCGCACCACCATCGTCTTTGGTTCGGGGGACCCGAATGCCGATCTGATGGTGATCGGCGAGGCCCCGGGTGCCGAGGAGGACGTGCAGGGGAAGCCGTTCGTGGGGCGGGCGGGCCAGCTCCTGACCCGGATGCTTCAGTCGGTCGGGTGGAGCCGCGACGAAGTCTATATTTCCAATATCGTGAAGTGTCGCCCGCCGGGGAATCGGAATCCTGAGCCCGACGAGATTGCCTCGTGCGAGCCGTTCCTCCTCGGGCAGCTCGGAGCTATCCAGCCGAAGGTCATCCTGGCGCTGGGGAACTTTGCGGCGCAGACGCTCCTCAAGACCAAGGAACCGATCGGAAAACTCAGGGGGCGCGTCCACCCCTCCGGCTCCATCGTCCTTGTCCCCACGTTTCACCCGGCCTTCCTCCTGCGAAACCCGGGGCCCGAGTACAGGCGGTTGGCCTGGGAGGATCTGAAGCTGGCCAGGCGCGAGTATGACCGCCTCCGCAGTCGTGATTCCGGCCCAACATGACGGAGTCGCGATGACCGCTGACGTCGTCTTCGACCTCCCCCCCGCGCGCGCCTTCACCTACCGGGTCCCACCGGAGCTGGACGTCGCCATTGGCCAGCGCGTTCGGGCGCCGCTTCAGCGCAGGCTGAGGATCGGCGTCGTGGTGGCCCGGAGCGACGAGGCCGGCGAGGGGCTCAAGGCGCTGGACAGCACAGTGGACCCTGAACCGCTCCTCGGTCCTGTCCAGCTCGATCTTACCCGCTGGATCTCGTCTGAAAGCTACTCGAGCTGGGGTTCCACTTGCGCCGCCCTGCTGCCGCCAGTTCCGCCACGGTCTGAGGGTGCTGATTTCAAAGGGCCGTCATTGAGAATCGGAGTGGAGGATCCCCGTGCGTGCGCACCGGCGCGGGAGGCTCGCCCCCACGCTGACGGCGCGGGGACCTGCGGCCCACTCGAGCCGGCCCGGTTGCTGACCGGCGGGGACCGCGAGGAGTGCCTGTTGAACCTTCTGGCTGCTGAAGCGGAAAGCCGTGGCCTCCTCCTTCTCGTTCCGGAGATCGAGGCAGCCCGCGCGTGGGCTGAGCGGCTTGAGTCGCGCTTCGGTGAGCCCGTAGTGCGATTGGATAGCGGCTCTCCCGACCGCGACAGGTGGCGAGCCTGGATGGCGCTGGCCCGGGGATCGGCGCGGGTCGCCGTGGGGACGAGGTCTGCCCTTCTTGCACCGGTCCAGCCTCCCGCGACGCTGGTTCTCCTCGACGAGCATGACTCTACCCATAAGCCTCCCGGCCACCCCCGCATCCACTCCCGCGATGTGGTGCTCGAGCGAGCTCGCCTGGAACGACACTCGGTGATCCTGACCTCAGCGACCCCGAGCGTCGAAAGCTGGTGGCAGGCCGAGCGCGGCCGTCTGATCCGAGCCGAGGGCTCGCCTGGGGCGTGGCCGGAGGTCACGGTCGTCGATGCGCGCGGCAGACTCAAGAGCTCCCCACTCTCCCCGTCGCTCCACCGAGCGATCACCGAGACCCTCGCGGCAGACGGCCAGGTCGGCCTCGTCGTGAACCGAATCTCCTCCGTTCTCGCGTGCGGGGAGTGCGGCTTCCTCCTGCGCTGCCCTGACTGCGGAATCCCGCTGGCTCACTCACGGGTGCGCCGGGAATGCGCCTGCCGCCTCTGCGGACGCCTGGAGCGGGCACCCGACACCTGCGCCCACTGCCTGGGCCGCCGGCTCGCCCCTCTGGGGTGGGGAGCTGAGCGGGTGGAGCAGGCGGTCAGGCAGGCTTTCCCGCGCCTGACCGTGGCCCGGTACGACGGCGAGGCCCTCACCCCTTCGAGGACACGTCTCCTCTTCCGGCAGTGGGAGGATCAGGCTGTTCGGCTCGTGATCGGCACGCGCCAAGTCTTGAAAGTCCTTCCGCGTGCGAGGCTCAAGCTCGTTGGCGTTGTGACCCCCGATCATCTCCTCAGGCTCCCCGACTTCAGAGCAGGGGAGCGCGCCTTCGCGCTGCTCTGGGGCGCGGCCGAGTGGGCGGGCGGCGGGGGAAAGTTAATCATCCAAACCCAACATCCGGAGCATTACGCCATCCAGGCTGTCGCGTCCCAGCAACTGGACGGCTTCTACAAGCCGGAGCTCAAGTTCCGCGCCGAGCTGGGCTATCCGCCCTTTCGCCGGCTCTGTCTCCTCACGCTTCGAGGTCGCGAATCCGCCCGAGTCCGAGCGCTCGCCGACGAGTGCCGGAGAGAGCTGGACCACCTCCGCGGGCTCACGGTCTTCCCACCGACCCCGTACGGGCAGTCTGCCCAGGCGCTTCGGTGGCGGATCATGATCAAGGGCGAGAGCGATCTCCCCGAGCAGCTCCGCCCGACCCTCGCCCCCCTCTTTGACCAACGCCGCGGGAGCCCTGGTGTGGTAGAAGTAGAGATGGACCCGGTGGAGCTGGTCTGAGGAGGCGAGCGTTCGCCATGGCCGTGCTGGCTGTCAGGCGGTATGGAGATCCGAAACTCCGGCGCAAGGCTGAGCCGGTCTCCGCCATCACGCCGGAGATCAAAGCGCTCATTGCCGACCTGGTGGAAACCATGTACCACCAGGTTGGGATCGGAATTGCCGCTCCCCAGGTCGGGGTCTCCCTCAGGGTCATCATCGTGGACGATGGAGAGGGCGGCGTCCGCGCTCTCGTGAACCCCGTGATCACCGCTCAGGGTGGCCGGGCGATGGCGGAGGAAGGATGCCTGTCGATCCCCGGGATCTTTGCCCAGGTGGAGCGGGCCGAGTGGGTGGACGTGGAAGCCCTGGACGGCGATGGCCAACTGCTTCGCTTCCGGGCCTGTGGCCTTCAGGCGCGGGTGATCCAGCACGAGATCGACCACCTCGACGGCCTCTTGTTCATCGATCGGCTGGACAAGGCGACGCGGGATCGGATCAAGCGGAAGATCAAGAAGGAAGGCCTGCCAGACGAAGCGCCCCACCACGCCTTCGCCCTTTAGTTTGCCCGCGGAGTTCCGTCGATGAAGGTGCTGTTCTACGGGACGCCGGAGTTCGCGCTGCCTTCGCTCGAGGCGCTCATCCCCCGCCACGAAGTCGTGGCGGTGGTGACTCAACCTGACCGGCCAGCGGGGCGCGGGCAGAAAGCCACCCCGTCGCCGGTGAAGGTCAGGGCGCAGCAGGCCGGACTCCCGGTCCTTCAGCCTCAACGCCTCCGCGATGCCGAGTGGCCAGACCGGCTCCGCACCTTCGTGCCTGAGGTGGCTGTGGTGGTCGCCTTCGGCCAGATCCTCCCAAAGGCGGTGCTCGAGGTCCCCAAGCGCGGCTCCATCAACCTCCACGCCTCGCTTCTTCCCCGCTACCGGGGCGCCGCCCCGATCGCCCGGGCTTTAATCCGTGGAGAGACCGAGACCGGACTCACCACCTTCCTCATGGATGAAGGGATGGACACCGGACCGATTCTCCTCCAGGAACGGGTGCAGATCCTCCCCGACGAAACTGCCGGCGAATTGGCCGACAGGCTCTCGAGGCTCGGCGCTGATCTTCTCCGGAGAACGCTGGCCGAGCTTGACCGGCTTTCGCTAGTCCCCCAGCGACATGAAGACGCGACCCTGGCCCCACGCCTCAAGAAAGCGGACGGCCTGCTCGATTGGCGCGAGCCTCCTCGCTCGCTGGTCAACCGGATCCGGGGGTGTAATCCCTGGCCTGGCGGGGTGGCTCAGACTCCGGCGGGCCGACTCCTTATCTGGCGGGCCTCGGCCCTCGACGAGCCAGTGACCGAGCCTCCGGGAATGCTGGTGCGGTCGAAAGCAGGGACCCTCGCCATCGCCACAGGCGAGGGGCTCCTCCTGCCCCGTGAGGTCCAGCTCGAGAACCGCCGGGCAATGAGTTGGGAGGAATTCCTCAGGGGAGCCCGCCTCGCCGCTGGAGCGTGCTTCGAAGGGCCAGTCGCATGAGTGCGGCAAAAATAGCGCCATCCCCGGCTCGTGTCGAGGCCTTGAGGATCCTCTGCCGCGTCGAGGAGGACCGGGCCTTCGCTGACCTGGCCCTGGAGGCAGCGCTAGACCGCGCCAAGCTCCCGCCCCGGGACCGGGCGCTCACAACGGAGCTGGTGTACGGCACCCTTCGCTGGCAGCTGAGGCTGGACTGGATCCTGGCGCCACACTCGCGCCGGAAGATCGAGCGTCTCGACCCCTGGGTCAGAAATCTCCTTCGTCTGACCGCCTACCAGCTTCAGTTTCTCTACAAGGTGCCAGCGTGGGCGGCAGTCAACGATGCCGTGGCCCTGGCGAAGCGCCGCGTCCGCGGGGAGGCCGCGCCGTTCATCAACGCGGTGCTCCGCTC
>CAYFIG010000151.1:4102-5481 GCA_964342905.1 uncultured bacterium | reverse complement strand
TTGAATTGTATCAAACCGAGGAAGAACTCAGGCCTTCAGGCGGCGAATGGTCCCGACTGATGAAGCGGAGAGCACCTTGGCCGCGAGGAGCCGGGCAATGGGGGCCAGCCGGCTCCGATCCGTGAGGACCCAGCCCCCAGCCGTCCCGGGCTTCCACCCCTTACCCCCGCGCCAGCGTGAACGCCACATAGAGGGACATGGGCCCGCGCTGGAGCAGGACGGTGACCCGATCTCCCGGCTTGAGATTCCGGCTCAGCCGCTCAAAATCGTCCAGTCCCTTGATGCGCTGACGGTTGAGCTCCCGGATTATGTCACCGCGCTGGACCCCGGCCTCGTCGGCAGGGCTGCCGTCCTGTACGCCAGCAACGAGGACCCCCTCCGCGTTTCTGAGGCCCAGCTGGCGAGCCATCTCGGGACTGATGGGTCGTACCTCGAGGCCCAGGAGGGTCTTGCCTTTGACGGCGGACCGGAGCGCCTGCCTTTCATCCGGGGTCTCGGCGAGCTTGATCTCCAGCTGTCGCTCTGCCTGCTCCCGCCAGACCTTGACCTGAACGGTCTTGCCCGGGGAGGCGAGCCCGACGGCCCGCTGGAGGTCAGCCGGGCCCTCGACCTTCTTGCCGTCGAGCTCCAGGATGATATCGCCAGCCTGAAGGCCGGCCTGGTTGGCGGGGCTGTCCTGTACCACGTCAGCGATCAGGACCCCTTTGTCGCCCTTGGCCCCGAAGCTCTTCGCGAGCTCGGCGGTGAGCGGCTGGACGCTGACCCCAAGCCAACCACGGCTCACCTTCCCGCGGGCGACTAACTCTGTATAGATCCTCTTCGCCATGTTGATGGGGATGGCGAAGCCGATTCCCTGGCCGCCTGCGACGATGGCGGTGTTGATGCCGATCACCTCGCCGTTCATGTTGATCAGGGGGCCGCCAGAGTTACCGGGATTAATCGCCGCGTCGGTCTGGAGGAAGTTGTCGAAGGGGCCCTGGCCGATCATCCGCCCCTTGGCGCTGATGATCCCCGCGGTCACGGTCTGCTCGAGACCGAAGGGGGAGCCGATGGCGAGCACCCAGTCTCCCACATTGATCTTGTCCGAGTCCCCGAGCGCGGCGGCAGGGTACGGTCCGCCCCCTTGGAGGCGGAGTACCGCCAGGTCCGTGCGTTTATCGACCCCCACGACCTTGGCCTTGTGCTTCTTGCCGTCGGCGGTGATGACCTCGATATCAGCGGCGTGTTCGATCACGTGGGCGTTGGTGAGGGCGATCCCGGAGGGGTCCACGATGACTCCGGAGCCCAGGCTCCGCTGAAGCGCCTCGGGGGCTTCGGGGAAGAAGCGGCGGAAGAACTCCTCGCCGAAGAACTCCTCGAACGGGGTGCGGCCGCCGCCG
>CAYFIG010000151.1:0-4092 GCA_964342905.1 uncultured bacterium | reverse complement strand
TCGAAAGGAGTTCGGACCGCCGTGCGGGTTACGGTGTTGATGTTGATCACGGCGGGCTTAACCGCGGCCGCCACCTGGGCGAAGGATCCCGACGGCAGCGGGAGGGCGGCGGGGACGATGGGGGCCTGAACGGGTGGGCCCAGTAGCGGACGCGGTTTGCCTTTCTCTACGGCGCCGGCTCCCCACCCCCCGAGCCCAGCTCCCACGGCCACGGCCAGGATTAACAGCGTCACAAAAGTCTTCCGGCTCAGCTGAATCATTCGCGTTCCTCCAATTCAACCATGCTAGCCAACACTCCCCGGACTGTCAAACGCGCGCGCCGCTCGTTGCGGCCCAGTTAGACGCGAAGTCGGCGTTGCGTGTTCACGCGCGGGCGCAGTTTGGGGATTTCCGCTTGACACCTCGTTGGAGATGACCTACATTACCTTGTGATTGGAAGAACAAGCTCGTTGAGTCGGCTCGCACTGACCGCTTCGCCTTTCCCCATTCGGAGCCACCGAGAGTTTTAGGACCGGGGAGCAGTGTGTGACTAACCGGGCCGTGATCCGACGTCGGACCGCCCGCGCTGCGCTCTTCCTTCTCGCCCTCCTCACCCTGGCCGCCTTGGCCCTGCCGGCCCTGGCCCAGGACGCGGGCAAGGAGGTGGCCTACCGCTCCTTCCCCGTGTTCGGCTCTCGCCTGGCTGTCTGGGCCATCGCCCAGCTCCACCTGAACTTCGCCGCCTTCATCCTTGGCGTCCCGATCTTCGCGGTGATCATCGAGATCATGGGATGGCGGAGTGGGGAGGCTCGCTATGACTGGCTCGCTCACGAGTTCGTCAAACTGACCTTCGCGGCCTTCTCAACGACAGCGCTCCTCGGGGCATTGCTCCTTTTCCTTTTTGTCGGCTACTACCCCAAATTCTGGGCCTACATGACCGGGATCTTCTACCCGACCTTCTGGGTGTACGCGGCCCTGTTCTTCCTGGAGACCTTCACGGTCTATCTCTGGTACTACGGCTGGGACTGGCTCTCTGGCTCGAAGAAGTGGATCCACGTCTTCCTCGGCGTGCTCGCGAACCTCTTCGGCACGGCCATCCTCTTCGTCTCCAACGCCTGGGTCACCTTCATGACCTCCCCCGGGGGGATTGACGAGGCCGGGAACCTGGTCTCCCTCTGGGGCGCCATCTACAACTACACCTGGATGCCGATCAACATCCACCGGCTCATCGCCAACATCGTCTTCGGCGGCACGATCGCCGGGGCCTACGCGGCCTTTCGGTTCCTGTCGGCCAAGACCGATGAGGAGCGCGCCCGCTACGACTGGATGGGGTACGTCGGCAACTTCGTGTCCATCTCGGCGCTGATGGTGCTTCCCTTCGCCGGCTACTGGCTGGGGCGTGAGATCTACGCCTTCAACCAGACGCTGGGGATCACGATGATGGGCGGGTTCATGTCGTGGCTCTGGGTGGTCCAGGCTATCCTGATCGGGGTCCTCTTCATCGGGTCCAACTACTACCTCTGGCTCGGGATGGAGCGGATCCCGGGCTCGGAGCGCTACCGGCGCTACATCCCCTACATGATCATGATCCTGGCCGCCGGCTTCATCGTCTGGGCCACTCCCCGAAGCATCCCGGTAACGCTCCAGGAGGCCCGGGCGATGGGGGGCGCGCATCACCCGATCCTGGGTGTCTTAGGCGTCATGTCAGCCAAGAACACGGCGGTCAACCTGATGATCTTGACCACCTTTTTCTCTTATCTCCTCTACCGGCGAGCCAACAAGCTGTCGATCAAGCCGTGGGTCGGGATGGGCATGACGGCCCAGTGGATCATCCTCGGGCTTGCCGCCGCCATTGTGACCTTCTATGGCGTGTACGGCTACTTCGTGGAATCCATCGTCCGGATCGGCTTCTCGGTCTACCAGGTGCTGTCGGTGCTCGCCGCCATCGTCCTCGTCATGGCCATTGACATCCCGATGTTCCGGGGTGCGCGCTCCACCGGGACCATCCGGTGGGGGCAGATCGCGCCGCGCTCCCAGTATGTCTTGATCCTCCTCGCCGTCACCTTTGCCTGGCTCATGGGGCTCATGGGCTTCGCCCGCTCAGGCATCCGCCAGCACTGGCACGTCTACGGCGTTGTCAGGGACACCTCCCCCGACGCGGTGACGCCTGCCCTCGGCTATGCCGCCAACATGATCACCGTGGTCACGGCCATCTTCTTCGCCCTCGTCCTGTTTATCTTCTGGCTGGGCGGGTTGGGGGAGAAGGGAAAAGCCGAAGCGCACGAGCCTGCGCCTGCCATGGCGGGTAGCTCTGATCGCGACTAGGATGCGGCTCCCAGTTCCGGTCAAGGTCGGAGTGTTTGCCTTGGCGGTGATGGGGGCCTACACCTACTACGCCAACTCCATCCCGCAGATCGAGTCGGAACTCCCCAAGGAGCTCTCTCTGGAAGGGGGAAATGTGACCCCTGAGCAGCTCGTCAAGGCCGGTGAGGAGATCTTTAAAGGAAAGGGGACGTGCGAGGTCTGCCACCGGGTTGGCCAGAAAGGGACCCGGGCCCCTGACCTCGCCGGGATTGGTGCTACTGCGGCAAAGCGCAAAGCCGGGATGACAGCGAAGGCGTACCTCATCGAGTCGCTGCTGGATCCTGGCGCCCACCTCGTGGAGGGCTATCCCCCCATCATGCCGAAGGCGGACCGGCCTCCCATCGGGCTGAACCGCTCCGAGCTCTGGGCGGTCGTGGCGTTTCTCGAATCGCTCGGCGGTACTGCGGACGTGAAGCTGGACGATATCCCTAAAACCGCTGGAGCGGTGGCCGGGGGCGCCGGCCCTCAGGTCGCGGAGCTAAAGCTTCCCGGTGATCCCAAGGCCGGCCAGGCGGTCTTCATGGGCAAGGGCGGCTGCATCGCCTGCCACAAGGCGGGCTCCATCGGCGCCTCGCCCGTGGGGCCCGACCTCTCCCAGATCGCCAGGATTCAGACCCCCGAGTACATCATGGCCAAGATTCTGAACCCCGCCGGGATGGGGACGGTGGCAGGCTATCCGCCCAATGTGATGCCACCCACCCTGGGCCAGACCCTGACCGCCAAGGAGTACGTGGACCTCGTCTCGTTTCTCCTCACCCTCAAGGGCGAGGGCGGGGCTCCGGCCGCGAAGAAATAATGGGACTGCTCCGGTCGAAGTTTTTCCAGGCGGTGCTGGTCCTGGTGGTTGCCTTTCTCCTCTTCCGCTTCGGGATCCGGCCGCCGGCGCCATGGAGCGTGTTCACGCTCTACATGACCATCGTGCTGATCGCGGTCCTGGTCTATGTTTCCTCAGATTCCGATTCCTGGCGGGCTTTCCTCGCCCCTATCCGCTCCACGCTGGTGGACGACTCGAAGCGTCAGATTCGGCTCGCCCTCATGGTGCTCCTGCCGCTCTTCCTCGGCTACTACGCCTACACCCAGGCGGCGGCGCGGATCGAGGCGCCTGCCGAGCTTCGGGCAGTCCACCCGGCCCCACCCGCGTCCATTTCCTTGAGGGGGAAAAGTCTGGATATCCAGGGGTTGGAGAACCCCCTGAGGAAGGACGCGGCCAATTTCAAAAAATATGTGGCTGAAGGCGCGGAGATCTACGTCAAGAACTGCATGTTCTGCCACGGGGACAACCTGGATGGCGCCGGCCACTTCGCCCACGTTTTTAACCCGCCCCCGGCCAACTTCACTGACCCCGGGACGATCGCGATGCTACAAGAAGCGTTTCTGTTCTGGCGGATTGCCAAGGGAGGGCCGGGCCTGCCGAAGGAATCCACGCCCTGGAACTCAGTCATGCCCGCCTGGGAGGACCGGTTGAGCGAGGAACAGATCTGGAAGGTGATCATGTACCTCTACGACGCCACAGGCTACCAGCCGCGGCGCTGGGAGGCCCATGCGCGGCTCGCTCCCGCTCCCTCGGAGGGGGACCGCGCGGGCGAGGGTGTGGCGGCCCGACTCGCAAGGGTTCCGCGCCTCGCCCCCGTGTTCCTGAGCCCAGCCCTGGCGGAGGCCCAACAGCCCGGCGACGCCAGCGCGGCCCAGGGGAAGGTGATCTACGAGAAGAAATGCGCGCTCTGCCACGGCACCGAGGGAAAAGGGGAC
>CAYFIG010000150.1:0-5506 GCA_964342905.1 uncultured bacterium | reverse complement strand
ACCCAAGGGGGGAATTATCATGCCATTTACGAGGGCGTAGATGCTTATCCTTCCTATGCCCCGACGTTCGTGGTAGTCTTCGGTCATCGCTACGCGCAGAGCGGGGCGTCTCTGCTGGCCTGCTTGAGGGCGATCATGAGCCTCCTGCCGCGGCCCTGTTGGCCGTCCTGAGGGGCTCCGGCTCCGGGGGGACGGCGTCCGCGGGCCGCCGGGAGGTCCGGCGAGGAAGAGGGGGGACGAAGCATGGGAACCTGGCCGCCACCACGGGAAGGGCTTCCCGACATCGGGCAATTCGCCGAGCCGGTGCGCCGGTTTCTGGAGCGCTGGGGACGGGGACGGGTCCTCGCGGGGGTCGCCCTCGCCATCGTCCTCCTTTGGCTCGCGTCCGGGTTTTACGTGGTCCGGCCGGCGGAGCGGGCCGTCGTCTTGCAGTTCGGCCGGCTCCTCACCCACACGGAGCCGGGCCTCCGCTACCGCCTCCCCTGGCCCATCCAGAGCCACCACCTGGTGGACGTCGCCCAGGTCCGGCGGGCGGAGGGGGGCTTCCGCACCCGCGGCGGCACCACCCAGGCCGTCCCCAAGGAGGGCCTGATGCTTACCGGCGACGAGAACATCGTGGATGTCCACCTCTTCATCCAGTACCTGGTGCAGGACCCCGTGAAGTTCCTCTTTCGCGCCCGCGACCCGGAGAAGGCCCTCACCGCCTCGGCCGAGGTGGCCCTGCGAGTGGCCGTGGGGGAAAACACCATCGACCACACCATGACCGAGGGCCGCGTGGAGGTCCAGGACCGGGTGAAGCGCCACCTCCAGACGCTCCTCGACCTGTACGACACCGGCCTCCTGGCCACCGAGGCCCGGCTCCTGGTGGTGGACCCGCCCAAGGAGGTGCGGGAGGCCTTCCACGACGTGGTGCGGGCGTGGGAGGACCGGGAGCGGCTCGTCAAGGAGGCCGATGGCTACCGGGAGGACATCCTGCCCAAGGCCCGGGGCGAGGCGGTGCAGATGGTGCGGGCGGCCGAGGCGTACCGCGAGCAGCGCCTGATCCGAGCCCAAGGGGACGCCAGTCGCTTCCTGAAGATCCTCGACGAGTACCGCAAGGCCGAGGCGGTGACCCGGGAGCGCCTGTACCTGGAGACCATCGACCGGGTCCTGCCCAACGTCCAGAAGTTCATCCTTGGCGACGGGGCCGGCCCCGGGGGCGTCCTGCCCCTGCTCCCCCTGAAGGGGTTCACCCCTGAGCCCGCCAAACCCGAACCCCGGGCACAGCCGCCGGCCGCCCCGCCGGCACGGAGGTAATGGGCCATGACTCGGATCATCATTGCCCTGGTCGTGGCGGTCCTCGTCCTGCCCCAGGCCGCCTACGTGGTCCCGGAATGGCAGCAGGCCATCGTCACCCAACTCGGGCGGCCCATCCGCACGGTCCGGGAGCCCGGGCTCTACCTCAAGGCCCCCTTCGTTCAAACCGTGACCTTCTTCGACAAGCGGGTCCTGGCCGCCGACGCCCCTCTCGGCGAGTACCTGACCCAGGACAAGAAGCGCCTCCTGGTGGACCACATCTCCCGCTGGGTGATCCAGGATCCTCTCCAGTTCTTCCGCACCATGCGGGACGAGCGGGGCGCCAGCGCCCGGCTGGACGACATCATCACCGCCCGCCTTCGCCAGGAGATCGCCAAGGAGGAGTTCAAGGCCATCATCCGGGAAAAGCGGGAGGCCATCATGGAGAAGGTGACCCAGGCCACCCGCGAGCTGGCCGCCCCCTTCGGCATCCTAGTGGTGGACGTGCGCATCAAGCGGGCCGACCTGCCCCCCGAGGTCCAGGCCAGCGTCTTCGCCCGGATGCAGGCGGAGCGGCAGCGCATCGCCTTGCGCTACCGGGCCGAGGGCGACGAGCAGGCGCGGCAGATCCGGGCCACCGCCGAGAAGGAGCGGGAGATCATCCTGGCCCGGGCCTACGCGGAGAGCCAGCGCCTCCGGGGCGAGGGCGACGCCCAGGCCACCGCCGTCACCGGCCGGGCCTTCGGCCAGGACCCGGGCTTCTACGGCTTCCTGCGCCGGCTGGAGACCTACGAGCGCATCTTCTCGGACGGGAACACGACCGTGGTGCTACGGCCCGGCTCGGACCTGCTCCGCTACCTGGAGACGCCGCGGCCGCAGCGTTGAGGCCCCCGGGAAGACCAGCTCCGCAGTCTGGGCAGCGCGCATCCCGAGGGTCGCGGGTCGACGGCTCACCGTGAAGCCCGGCACTCCCCGGTGGACGATGAAGAGCAAGAGTCCCCGCACGCCCTGTCCCGGCGCCGCCGACGCCGTGAGCACGACGAAGTCCGTACCGTGGTCCCGGTCGGTCCCCCATCCTGGGGTCGGCCCCTCATCACCCGGCGCAGGGCAGTACCTCCTCTTCGCTGCCCTCACCGTGCCCGACGCCTTCAGCGATGGCGAGATCAACTCCCGTGAGTTGCTTGTCGTGGGCGAGGCACGGTTCACCGTCAGCGACCCGGTAGGGAGGCCCCTACCGGGGGCTACAATTACCTTGACCCCAGATTTTTTAAGCCACCACGGGTAGTGTGGCGAGGTGGGCAGGCTCGACTTCCCCAAGTCTTCTACTATTTCAAGGGGATGAACCATGCCTGAGCCTGTAGTGGGAATTCTCATGGGGAGCGAGAGCGATCTTGCCTTCTCAGCTTCGAACCGGGGCTACAAGACCATCGTGATCGCCGACTGCGTCGCCAGCATGCGCGGCAAGGATCACCACTGGATGGCACTCGAGCTGATGTCGCGCAGCATCGCCTGGGTGCTCACCGTCGAGCAGTTCAAGGAGAAGGTGCGGGGTGCAGTATAAGCAGTACCACAACCAGCCGGCGGATAGTCCGCTCCACAAGTGGCTCACGGAGATGTGGGCCGCTGTGAGAGCGGAGACCGCCGGGCGCTTCGAGGTGGTGACGTGTGCGCAAAACGACGGGATTCCCGGCGGAGATCCCCAGGCACTCGAGATGCTGATGACCGGCGCAGTGGAGTTCTTTACGCTGATGGGCGGCCTCCTGGGCGCTGTGGTCCCGGTCGCGGAGATCCAGTGCGTTCCCTTCGCCTTCAAGAACCAGGCCCGCGTCTTCTCGGCGATGGACGGGGAGCTGGGCGACTACCTCCGCGCGGAGCTGGCCGCGAAGGGCATCTACGCGCTGCCAAGGGCGTCCTTCGAGAACGGGTTCCGCCAAATCACGACGCGCACGAAGCCGATCCGGAACGCCGACGACCTCGCGGGCCTCACGATCCGGACGCCCGCAGGGACGCTGTTCATCGACCTGTTCGAATCATTGGGCGCCGAACCGCGGGCGATCAATCTCAAACAGCTCTACGGCGCGTTGAAGACCGGCGTCGTCGAGGCTCAGGAGAATCCGTTGGTGGTGATTGAGTTCAACAGGCTCTATGAGGTCCAGCGGTACGTCAGCGTCACAAACCACATGTGGTCGGGTTTCAACCTGCTGGCAAACCTCGAAGCTTGGAACGCGCTCCCGAGCGACGTTCAGGCGGTGATCGAGCGCACCGCGGCGGAATACGCGATCCGGCAGCGCCGCGACACCGACGCGCTGAACACGGCGCTCGCCGCGGGGCTGGCCCGCCGGGGCATGGTCTTCAACGAAGCTGACACGGCAAGCTTCCGCCGCCGCCTCGGACCGTTCTATGCTAGGTGGAAGAAGCGGCTCGGGACGAAGGCCTGGAGCCTCCTCGAAGCCCACGCCGGACCGCTCGGGTAAGGCTCAGCCCTCAGGCGCTGTGGAGGGAGGGTCATATGTCCTCCCACTGCCAGTTGTGGGTTATAGCCACACGATCTTGATGTCCTTCTCGACTGCTCGGAACTCGGGGTCGCCTGTGTAGACATCCGCCTTTCTCTGCTTGGCCAAGGCTGCGGCGAAGCAATCCGCTAACGACATCTTCCGCGTCGCCTTGATCTGACCTGCTAGCTCGGCCAGGTGTTGGTCGGCCGGGACAATCTCGATGGGCAGGCCCAGGAGCTTCAGGCGGATCTCGTTCCACCGATCGGAGCCGATTTTTCGCTCGACCTGGTAGCGTACCTCCGCCCAGTTGGGGGCCGAGATCAGGACATCCTGATCGGCCGCAACCGCCTTCTCGAGGAGATCCACAACCGTCTCGTAGCCGTCCTCCTGGAACAGGAAGGCCAGGAGCGCGTAACTATCGAGCACCGAGCTTCGCACCCTTGGCCTCCTCACGCTCCTTGTCCAGGGCGCGCTCCTTGAGGAGTTCCTGAGTGGCTGGGCCCTCGCCCTTGAGGATCCCGCAGACGCTCCGGATGTAGTCGCGCGTCAGCGGCTGAAAAATGATTCCGCGTTCCCCCTCGATAAAGCAGACCTTGGTGCCGGGTTTGATCCCGTACTTCCGGCGGAGCTTGGCTGGAATCACCAACTGCCCTTTGCTTGTGACATAGGCGACGTCCATCATGACTTAACCTCCTCCTCCTAAATCTTAGAAAGAATCTTACATATAAGAAAAAGTAAGTCAATATTTATTTTGTGAGTGACCAAGTATTGACTGCCCAGCTTACCCTTGGCTATGATTGTACTGACCGGGTCGGTACAGAAAAATGGCCATAACTACGCAAAGTACGAAGGGTCAGATTCTTGATGCCGCGAGCCAGCTCATTTCGGTGAGGGGCTACCACTGCACGTCCCTGGATGACGTGCTGCGGGAAAGCGGTGTCGGGAAAGGAAACTTCTACTACTACTTCAAGAGCAAGGAGGAGCTGGGTTACGCGATCGTGGACCGAATCGTCCGGGGGTTCGTCGAGCGGACCATCGAGCCGAGCTTGGGGGATCAGAGCCTGACGCCGATCGAGCAGATCCATCGCTTCTTTGACCGGATCCTGGAGTCCCAGCGGCAGCGCAACTGCGTGGGCGGCTGCCCCATGGGAAACCTGGCCTCCGAGCTTTCGGATGTTCATGAGGGGTTCCGCCAGCGACTTGCCGAGGTGTTCACCTTCTGGCGCGCGAGTGTGGGTCGTGTCCTTCGCCAGGCCCAGGCCCAGGGAGAATTCGCCGAGCGGGCGGATCCGGAGCGGATGGCTCATTTCATCGTTGCGGCAATCCAGGGTGCGATCCTCATGACGAAGGTGACGAAAGAGATCGAGGTCATGGAGCAGTGTGTGGCCGAGCTGAAGGCGCACCTGGCGCTACAAGAATGAGTCCCCTCACGCTTCATTCGCCTCGGGCGCGCGGGAAGGATCGCGACGGGGCGCTGGTGGACGGGCTTCGCCGCCAGGCCCGGGAGGCGGCAGAGACCCTGGTCGCTCGGTACGGCGACCGCGTGTGGCGGCTGGCCTTCAGGATCACCGGCAACCGGGAGGACGCGGAGGAGATCGCTCAGGACGCGCTCTGGACTGCCGCCCGGAGGATCGGGACCTTCAAGGGCGAGTCCGCATTTGGGAGCTGGCTCTACCGCATCACCGCGAACACCGCGTACCAGAAACTCCGTGGCCGGCGCGGGCGCGAGCGAGCGA
>CAYFIG010000149.1:0-5536 GCA_964342905.1 uncultured bacterium | reverse complement strand
CCTGCTCAGCCGTGCGGATCTCTCCGCCCGACCAGGGCCTGCTACTGAGCGCATCGGCGCTTACTCAGGCGGGACTTGCACCCGCAGGTCCGGTGCAGCTTCGCTGGACGCGACATGGGTGGAGTGGATCAGACACTGGCTCGGCTGGGGCCTGGCGACTTCTTCGGCGAGATGAGCCTCTTCGATGAGTCCAAGCGCTCTGCCTCGGTCAAGGCCGAACGGGATACCGTCTTGCTCTCCCTGGATCGGGAGAACCTGCGCGGGCTCATCGAGAACAGTCCCCGGGCGGCTGCCGCCTTCTTCCATGCGCTTGTTTCGGTCTTTATCCAGCGCCTCAGGGAGACCAACAACATGGTGGCCCAGGTCACCCGATGGGGGCTCGGGGCCACGCGGCTGGACGTTGACTCTAAGTTCCCCGGCTGAGAGCGGTGGGCCGCCCACCGCTCTTTTCTGTCCTGAGCCCTTGACGCTCGTCCGGTGAGCATGTAGATTTCAAGGCACGGACGATTAGCTCAGTTGGCAGAGCGCTGGCCTCACATGCCAGAGGTCGCTGGTTCGAGTCCAGCATCGTCCACCAGAAAATCGTGGAGTGATGAGGGGGCGGTCAGGAGCCGCCCCCTCAAGCTTTGTGGGCGCTCATTCGTGGTTCGTGAGAACGGGGATTATGGTCGGTGGGTCAGGCTTTCGGACGGCGACGTGTTCTCGGACATCGGCTCGGCCAGTTTCCGCTCGATCCGCCTGACCAGCTCCTGGTAGGATGCGCGCTGGATGATCTCGTTGAACTGAGACCGGTAGTTCGAGGTGAGGCTCACGCCTTCGACTAAGATGTCGAAGATCAGCCGGTGCCCGTGGCGTTGGCCAAGACGGTAGGTGATAGGGATTTCCTGGCCCCTCCGGGTGATGAGAACTGACCGGACCTCGGCGAAGTTTCCGTCCACCGCCTCGCTGAGAAACCGGACCCGCTCCCCCTGGTACAGCGCGATCTTGGGCAGGTAGATACGCTCGAGGAAGGCGCGGAAGAGGCTGACGAATTCCTCGCGTTCCTGCTGACTCAAGGGGCGCCAGTGGCGGCCCAGAGCCCGTCTGGCGATTTCGGGGAAGTCGAAGAGGCCTGAAACCGCGGCGCGGACCTGCGCCTGCCGTTCCTTCTCCTTGGCCTTCGGTTTCAGGGAGGGATCGTCCAGGATCCGGATCACTTCCTCGAGGGCAGTACGGAGCTGATCCGTGGGACTGTTCGCCCATGCGGAGACCTGGAGGAGGGCAAGGGTTCCGACGAGCCCGAGAACAAGCGCGCGACGTGGGGCCATGGAATCATTTTACCTTCTGAGGAGCCGCGCGAGAATCTTTTCCACCGCCAGGTTCAGCAGCTCCTGAGCGCTCAAGCGCCGTCCGATTCCTCCCCGTTCGCAGTCGGGCTCCACATCGCCCAGTTGCAGCGCGGATCCGGGAGGTTCGATCAGGAGGCGGGCGCCGTCGGCGACACGCAGAACCTCAGCGCCGACTGTCCAGAGGGTCGCGCGAGCGATGAACGGGCGTCGCTCCTCTCGGCAGAAAACCAGGTCCCGCCGCGAAAGTGACGCGTCCAGGATCACGAGGACATCAGCGTGAAGGGCGTGGCCTCGGTCGAGCGCCTGCCTCCGGTCGATCCCTTTGAAGGGGGTGCCGCTGGTGGAGCGCCGGGGTGAGAGAGTCACGTCCACCGGCAGGATCCCCTCCGCGTTGAGCCCCTCGAGCACCGCGATCTCGAAGGCGTCGGGAATGGAATTCTGCTCCCGGGACGAGAACTCGCCCTCTCCCCGGAACCCCGTCTGACCCAGGGAAAGCTGGAGCACCAGGACGGGCCTGCGGATTTCAAGAGGGCGAAAGTCGGGGTGACGGAATGCTCGAGGCTCAGGCGTCACACAGCCTTGAGCGCAGAGCGTAACGAGAAAAAGCGAGAGCGCGACACGGCAGAGCGCTCGGCGAGGGATCGGCATCCCGCTCCTTTAGGTCCTGGCGCGGAGGAAGAGAGAGAGGCCCAGGCCCGCGAAGACAATGTCGGCGGTCCAGGCAGCAAGCAGGGGCGGCAGCATGTCTGCCTTGGCGAAGGCGAGGGCCAGCGAGTGAACCAGCCAGTACCCGATCCCGATCAGGATGGCGAGGCCGATTCCGATAAGGCGTCCGCTGCGTGGTGAGGCCAGCGCGAAGGGGATCGCCACCAGGACCAGGATGACGTTGATCAGGGGGAAGGCAAGCTTCTGGTGGAGCTGAACGAGGTACTTCCCCACTTGGTGGCCGCTCTCCTTGAGCCGCATCAGATACGCCCGGAGCTCCAAGAAGTTCATCAGCTCAATCGATTTCTGGATCTGGATGAAGTCCTCGATCCCCTCCGGGAGCTCGAGGGTGGTGCGGCGGAACGGGACCGTCTCCACCTGACCGTCCGGGCTAAACTCCCGAAACATCCCGTCCCTGAATTCCCACCCGTCCGCGGTCCAGCGGGCCTGCCGGGCGTCGAGCCGGCTGAGGAGCCGGTAGTCCTGGTTGATCTCCATGAGCGTGAGGCCGTCCATGACCTGGTCCACCGGGTCCAGCAGCTCCATCCTGAAGAAGCGGGTGTTCGCGCTCCGAAACCAGATCTGGGTCCGTCGCTGGAGGTGCCGCGGTAACTCGCCGCGAATCTTGACCCGGTCCACCTCGTCAGCCTTGGCGTTCAGAATCGGGAGGAGCGTCTCTTGGAAGAGCCCGGAGGCGACGCTCACGCCGAAGGCCAAGAGCAGCACGGGCCGGCTCACCCTGTAGAGGCTGATGCCGGCGGCCTTGAGGGCTGTGAGCTCATGCTGGCGGGCCAGGGAGAGGAACAGGAAGATGGTCGCCACCAGCATGATAAGCGGGAACCCCTTGTAGATCTCCGCAGGGAAGCGGAAGAGAAGGTGCTGGAGGATCAGGTGGAGCGGCGGCTTGATTCGGAGGAACCGGTCCAGGGTCTGCAGGAGATCCACCATGACGAAGAGCACAGCGCCGATCCCGAGGCCGTATCCGAGATAGCTCAGGTACTCTCGGATCAGGTAGCGGTCGATGATCCAGCTCGATGCGCGCGGACCGGCGAGGCGGGCTTGGCCGCGGGGGCGGGCGACGGGTCTGAGCCATCCGCGAATGCGAACGCGCCGGAAAAGCCCGGCCCACGCCCGGGGGACCGGTCGCGCCAACATGGATCGGAGCAGCGCGAGGGCCACCGCGCCAAAGACCAGGGTGGGGGTCCAGATCGCTGTCCGGGCGGCAATCCGGTACTCCAATGCAACGCCCTCAAGCGAGGTGAGGAGGAGGTAATACCCGACGATGATCCCCAGGCTTCCACCCAGCGCGACGGCCCGCCCACCTCTGTGGGCACGGATCCCCAGCGGCACTCCCACCAGAGTGAAGAGGAGCGCAGTGAGGGGCAAGACGACCCGTTTGTGGAACTCCACCTCGTAGGGCGCGGCATTCTGGCCCCCCTGCCGGAACGCTTCGATCGCAACGAGGAGCCGACGGAGGGACAGGTTTTTCTCCGGCTTCACCACTCGTGGCGCACCTTGCAAGGGCGTTTCCACCGAGAGGTTCATGTCGTAGAGGCCGAAGGCCGTGTAGCGGTAGCGGCCGGGATCCTTGGGGTCGGACTCGTTGATGGCGCCATCCAGCAGGCGGAGCGTGATCCGGCCGTTCTCCTCGTCAGTCAAGAGACGGCCTTGTCGCGCCGTGATGATGCGCAAGTGCTTGGGATCCCGCTCGTCAGACACCAAGAGCCCCCGGAGGGCCATCTGGGAGGGCGAGATCTCTTCCACATAGATTACGATCTGGCCGAAGGTGGTATTGAACACGTGCTCTTTGATTCCCGTGGTCGCACGGGTCTGGAGGATCTTGGTCAGGTGGCGCTGAAAGGTCGTGTTGGCCGCCGGGTTCAGCCAGAGCGTGAGGAGGCTGGTGGCGAGGGTGATGAGGCAGGCCGCGAGGAGGAACGGACGGAGGAGTCGGAGCGGGCTCACCCCCGAAGCCTTGAGGGCCACCACCTCCAGGTCCCCCGCCATTCGCCCCGACACCAGAAGCACGGCGACCAGAAGGGCCATGGGGAGGGTGTGGGCGAGGAAAGACGGGAGCATAAAGACCAAGAGCCCGAGCACCATGGGGAAGGGGATCCCCTTCGTCACCACCAGGTCGGTGAGATGGTAGATGCGGTCAATGATGAGAAAGAAGGTAAGGAGCGCGCCGCTCAGGAGGAAGGGGCCGGAGAGGTCCCGCAGGATGTACCGGTCCAGGATCTGCATTACGGCTGGCCCTCGCGCTCCGTTGTTCCACACTTTTCGATGCCACGGCAGCGATCCGAATCTCCTCCCTCGACAATCTCGTAGCGAAGCCGTCGCGCCAGCATCCACCGGACCGCGAGGAGGTCCACGAACGCTCGGAACGCTCGGTTCCGGATCCCGTACTTTGATCGGCCAAACCGGCGCGGGCGGTGGTTGACAGGTACCTCCACCACCCGGTAACCGGCCATCCTGAGCAGGGTCGGCACGAATCGGTGCATCCCCTGATAGGGGGGGAGCGCATCCAGGCACTTGCGGCGCATGGCCCGCAGGCTGCAGGCGCTGTCCCGGACGTAATCGCCCGTGACCGTGTTGCGAATCGCGTTGGCGATCCTGGACGAGCTGCGCTTGATCCACGGGTCGCGACGATCCTTCCGCCAGCCGACAGCCGCGTCATAGGTGTCCAGTCGAGCGAGCAGCGCGGCAATGTCGCAGGGATCGGATTGCAGATCGCTATCCAGCGTGACGACGATTGGGCCGCTGGCGGCCTTGAAGCCCGCGTGAAAGGCGGCGGTCAGCCCCGCATTGGCGCGGAAGCGAACGAGACGCACCCGCGCGTCCCGGGCCGCGAGCGCCCGGATGATCTCGGCGCTCCGGTCAGTCGAGCCGTCGTCGACGAAGATGATCTCAGCTGGCTGCCCGAGTTGGCTCAGCGCGTGGTCTAGCTCCTCCCAGAGGATGGGCAGATTCTCCGCCTCATCGTACACGGGGAGAATCACGGAGAGGGCGACCGAGTCCCTCATCGCGGGTCGCTTCCGACCACGACCATTTCGCGGTCTGCCACGAAGCCTGCGGCCAGCACGCGCCACGACGGGAGGGTGCGGGGCGCGAGCGCAGTCCAGCGCTCCCGCGTCGTGATCAGAACGCCGGGCGACGGCGCGGCGAGCTTCCGAGCCACGGCGTCTGGCGCACCGATTTCAACCACGCGACGTCGAAGATAGAAATCATAGGACAGCCTGAGGTCGGGATGCCCGATCACCACGCCATCAGCGGGCGTGTGGGAAGCCGCGACCGCCGCGAGTGGGCGCACGTCAAAGTGCCGGGCGTACCGGGGCGGATAGGTCGCGCCCACCACCGCCAGGAGGATCCCGACCGAGACGGCCGCCCCCACCGCCGCAATTGTAAACGCGCCGCGGCGCGCGGCCAGCGCGACCGCTGCTGCTGCGGTCGCCACAAGCCCGGCGATCAGCGCCCGCTCCCAGAGCGTGTCGGGCACGAACGCG